>NZ_WIVR01000187.1:0-455 GCF_009600525.1 Pseudomonas sp. FSL R10-1350 | reverse complement strand
TCGCCAGAGGCCGCGACCAGTCGCCAGCCCATACTTTGGACGAAAGTGCGCACGCCGCGGCTGGCGCTGATCAGCAGGCGTTTGCCGATGGCCAGGCTGGTGTGGCCGCCACTGGTCAGGGCCATGTGCTCGCCGCTGGTCAAGTGAGTGGATTGCGGCGTGCTGCTGGCGATTCCGGCAGGGCTGTGCAGTACCAGATAGGGTTCGCTCAGCTCCGGGAACTGGTTGGCGCTCGGGTTGCCGCCTGTCCCGCGAATGGCCGCATGCTGGTCGCTGAGTGCTTGTGCGACTTCATCTTGATCGCCGCTTTCCTGGGCCAGATGGTCGCGGGCCAGGTGGGAAAAGGTGGCGTGATGTTGCTGCGCAATGCTGAGTTGTTCGGCGCATTCGGGCAGGTCGGTGTGATGGGCGACGGCGCGGGCGCGAAGCTGGGTTGTCAGCAACAAGCCGCCGCC
>NZ_WIVR01000186.1:0-476 GCF_009600525.1 Pseudomonas sp. FSL R10-1350 | reverse complement strand
GACGTTAAGTCGATTGGGGCCTGGCAATCCTCATCTCGACACCATTCTGGAAAGCGAAGCCCAGCTCTTGCGCCACTACGGTGTCGAAGCAGGCAAACAACTGCTGGACGTGTGGCACCACCCCGACGACGAAGCGATAGCCGTGTATGACAGCACCGGCCAATTGCTGGCCGGATTGCCCATTGAACACCCGGTCTTCGAGCAAACGGTCATCAGTAAAGAGGGCATGAGCCTGTCGCTGAGGTCGACCCGCGTGCCCGGTAATGGGGGCGGCGGGGAGGGCGGGCCGGGCTTGATGCCGCTCTTGATCGGCACGGTGATGAGTGCCTTGTTCAGCGGCTATATGGCGTTTTATCTGGCCTGGCCGTTGGCTTACTTGCGCCGGGCAATGAGCGATGTGGCACAGGGGCGTTTTGAAACCCGAGTCAAGCCGATCATGGGGCAGCGGCGCGATGAAATTGTCGACCTGGCCGAAA
>NZ_WIVR01000185.1:0-481 GCF_009600525.1 Pseudomonas sp. FSL R10-1350 | reverse complement strand
CCAAAGGTCACATGCAAATTAACCAAGGCCGGGCCACGGTCAAAAGCAGCATTGGCAAGGCCGCTGTCGGCGTGGCCGCACTGGCCGTCCCGACCAAAGTCAGCGCCGATTACAACGCAATCATCCGTGACATCGCGATCAAGGCCGGGGTGGCCAATGCCCCGCAAGAACAACAGATGTCGCGCACCATCATCTCCACATCGCGCGACACCGGCTTGGCCCGCAACGAAGTGGCCAACGTGGTCAACGAACTAGTGGGTGCCGGCATGGACTTGGCCAAGGCGCTGGAATACGCGCCGGTGGCGGCCAAGTTCGTGGTGGGCCAAGGTTCGGGCAGTGCGGAAACGGCGAAGATGATCAACGCCCTAGGGCAAAACGCCAAGATCACTGACGCCAAGGAAATGCAGCAGGCACTGGAAGCCATCGCCTTTCAAGGTCAGGCAGGCAGCTTTGAAGCCAGCGACATGGCGCGCTGGTTTCC
>NZ_WIVR01000184.1:0-483 GCF_009600525.1 Pseudomonas sp. FSL R10-1350 | reverse complement strand
TATGGTAACGATCCGTTCGCCGCGATCAGTACGTCGCCTGAGGTGCTGGCCACCCTGCGCTTGCACCTGCGCACGATCGAACAAAGCGCTGACACCCTGCAGGTGCATCTGGCCAGCGAGCGGGCGCAAGGTTTTGTTGAGATGCTGGAAGAGCTCAAGGTGCTTAAGCCGGCCGACATTGAAAGCCTGTACCTGATCATTGATGACGCCGCTCAGGCGCGCGTCACGGCGTTGCTGCTGTGATCGGGGACGGGATTCACGAAGACGCGCTGCAGCACCTGGTGCAACAGAGCGCGGTCAGGGAGTTTGTCGCCGGCCGTGATACCACCCGTACCAAGTGGACGTTTTCGGTACGCCTCGGCGGGCCGCACTCGCGGCTGATCCCGGTACGGTCGAGGCGGGAGGCGATTCGTACCTGGGCCAGCCTGACGGCAGTGGGGCGGTTTGCCGAAGGGCTCGGCGTGCGAGGCTTTGCGGTGGAAC
>NZ_WIVR01000183.1:0-476 GCF_009600525.1 Pseudomonas sp. FSL R10-1350 | reverse complement strand
CTCTTTTATCGGTTATTTCATCAAGTTGTTTAATCATTCCAACCGGGCCAGCCGGTTTGGCAATATTCGGGGAAATAACCTTATTTCCATCATAATCTAATGGAATTAAGTCGCTTATAATCTTGTTGGATAGTGTTTTAGAAGCTCCACTAGGTGCGAGTAGCATAACCCAAGTATCTAACTCGGTTTTATTACTCATTTTAGGTATTTTCATAGTGGCTTTACTGAATAAACAAAAAGCTGAAATATATGAAAAAAAGCTAAATACTGGAATACCTAACGGTATGTCTGTGTTTTTTGAAAATCTATGAAATAGCATTGATAATGCATCATTTGTTTTTCTATTAACAAATGGGTTGTTAATCAACGGCAATATATCTTGCATGTTACTTGGTTCATCATTGAAAATTATCGAATTTAAATAACTTTCAGTTAAATCATTAATAGCCATTTTATTACCTCCTTATTTTTTTTTT
>NZ_WIVR01000182.1:0-520 GCF_009600525.1 Pseudomonas sp. FSL R10-1350 | reverse complement strand
CGCCAAACATGCTCATCCACGCCCAGCACGGTCACACCGTCAAAACGTGTCGAGTCATTAAAAAGCAGGCGCCGTCCTTCGTTGATAATGGCATTATTAGCGGTGTGCCATGCAACATCAAGCTGGCTCGCAACACGAGATACCGACAGATGATCCAGCACGATGGCAGCTAATGCCCAGCGTATCGCCCCATATGAAAGCTTTGAACGTGGAGGTGCTGCACTGTTTGTATCTTCATGCCAGAAACAGCCGCAAGCACAACGCCAGCGACGGATACGCAGCAGCAATCTGGTTGGTCGTTGTCCGTAAGGTGTGTGAGCAAGATGCCTATCGACAGTACCGCGTGAAACACCAGCAGCCCCGCACTTGGGGCATGGCTCGGGTGCTTTGGTTAAACGACATTCGATGACGGCGCGCTCTGCACAAAGATGTTGTCCAGTGGCAGTCAGGCCGAGGTTATTCAGTTGGCAAAAGCTGGAAAGATCAGGGCTAGAAAAGGTAAGATTGTTCACGTCGGGGG
>NZ_WIVR01000181.1:0-526 GCF_009600525.1 Pseudomonas sp. FSL R10-1350 | reverse complement strand
CAATAAGGCGCTGCTCAGCATTATCAAGGCGTAGCTTCTCGATCTCTTGCCGCAATGGCTCCACCGCTTCAGCGACGGCCTTTGCCACCGCCCTGGCGATGATCTCCCCGAGGTCGCCAGTCACTGTGACGCCGTGTGACATTTCCACTGTGACGCTCTGTGACGCTGGCTCGAAAGCACCGTACACACGCAGTAACTCCGCGGTGTCGATATAGCGACGTCCATCGGACTCTAAGCCATATGATATACGGCCTTCGGTCATTGCCCGGTATATGGACCGGCGCGTTCTGCCGATCAGTGACGCGGCTTCATCTATGGTGTGACGCATGGTGCTCTACCGTCATATGACGCGTCACACTCTTTAGCCTGGCTGGTCATAGGCTCAGCTCGCTGTGTGATCCGAGTCGCACAAGCTGCAAGCGCTCATCGTCGGGCTTGCAGTAGATCAGCAGCCAATCCGGTTTGATATGGCAATCCCGATGGTCTTTCCAGTTACCAGTCAGAGCATGATCCCGATGTTTTTCCG
>NZ_WIVR01000180.1:0-542 GCF_009600525.1 Pseudomonas sp. FSL R10-1350 | reverse complement strand
AAATACACCACCGCCATAAGGCCCGCGTTACGGCAGGCACTGCCAAACGTCATACGCATTGCGACACCTTCTTGGCCCGTCCGGGCGGGTTCCTTTCTATTCGTTATGCGCTCCCGTGTTACTAGTAGCAACAACCGGTCTAACGATATTTTCGCGGCTAAAATCCGGCGGCAGCTCGAGCCCGCAATTTCATGACGGTTCGCGCTGAAAGTCCCCTAATGTCCTCGCCATGAAAAACCATGTGCGCCCGATGCGACTTGGTTTCCGCGTCCCAATCATCCAGATCATCGATCAGGAAGGCGTGATTGCCTAGGTACGCTGCCGCCAAGTCAGCGGCCAGGCTGCGGGCGGGTTCGCCTGCCGTTTCGAAAACCCAATCCAGAATGTCACTCATCTGCTCGGCGGGTGTCCGCGGCACAACACCTTTGGCCTGATCCTGGACGAATGCGTTGTAAAGAAGTGCGCCAGCCTCGGGATCTTCTGCAGGGTTGCCCGGGCAGAGCCTGGGCTCCCAGGGAATCTGATACATCGATTGGCCAAGT
>NZ_WIVR01000017.1:0-82653 GCF_009600525.1 Pseudomonas sp. FSL R10-1350 | reverse complement strand
GACGGGCAGACTCATCACGGGCCGGACGACCTGGACGCTCACCTTCGATGTGCGGCTGGCGCGCTGGACGTGGCGCAGCCGGCTCACCATTGGCCGGACGCAAGGTGCGTGCAACACGGTCAGCACGCGGCACCGGGCGTGACGACTTACGCTGCATACGCTCAAGCTTGTCTTTGCTCTTGGCGTTCATTTCAGGCAGGGCAACCGGCGTGAGGCCGACTTCAGCGCTGAGAATGTCGATTTCGTACTGGCTCATTTCGCGCCAGCGCCCCATCGGCAGGTCAGAGTTGAGGAATACCGGACCGAAACGCACGCGCTTCAGACGGCTGACCACCAAGCCCTGAGATTCCCACAAACGACGTACTTCACGGTTACGGCCTTCCATCACCACGCAGTGGTACCAATGGTTGAAGCCTTCACCGCCTGGCGCTTGCTTGATGTCGGTGAAACGCGCAGGGCCGTCTTCCAGCACCACGCCCGCCTTGAGGCGTTCGATCATTTCGTCATCGACTTCGCCACGCACACGTACCGCGTATTCACGGTCCATTTCGTAGGAAGGGTGCATCAGGCGGTTAGCCAGCTCACCGTCGGTGGTGAACATCAGCAAGCCGGTGGTATTGATGTCGAGACGACCGATGTTGATCCAGCGGCCTTCTTTTGGACGCGGCAGCTTGTCAAACACAGTCGGACGGCCTTCCGGGTCGTCACGGGTGCAGATTTCGCCGTCGGGTTTGTTGTACATGATCACGCGGCGCACCGATTCGGCGGCCTCTTCACGCTTGATCACCTTGCCATCGATGGAGATGGCGTCATGCAGATCTACGCGCAACCCAAGGGTTGCATCCTTGCCATTGACCTTGATGCGGCCTTGGCTGATCCAGCTTTCTACGTCGCGGCGCGAGCCGACGCCGATACGGGCGAGTACTTTTTGCAGTTTTTCGCCTGCCGGGCCAATTTCCTGGCTGTCTTTAGGGTCTAGATCACTCATCTGGGCACCTCCCGGTGTGTCAACTCAGGCGTGGCCTGAGGTGTTAAAAATTAAGCCCTGCTGCTCGAACGAGCGCGTGGGGTCGCGAATCATACGCGGATGTTGGCCATTGCGCATCAATGTCGGGTGATGAAGGCGTCGACTTACTTCTTTTTCCGCCGGCCGGTGGCCTTCAGGGTCTTCAAACGCAGGGCGGCTTCGGCCAGCACGGAACGTTTTTCATCCTTGTCGAGTTTCTTCCAGCTTTTGATTTCACGCTTGCTGCGCCCGCAGCCGATGCAGATGTCATCGGTGAATTTGCAGAGGCTGATGCAGGGGTCTTTCATGGTGGAATCTCTCAAAATCCCTGCAGGAGCGAGCTTTTAAAGATCAAAAGCTCGCGAGCAAGCTCGCTCCTACAAGGGGTGTGTCAGTCTTCGAGATCGCGGCGCTCCTGTTCGATAGCGTCGGCCAGGGCGCGGGCCTCGAGTTCTTCTTCACTCAGTGTGGCCCGCGCTTCCAAGGCCGCTACGGCAGCACGCAAACGATCACGCGCCAGTTCCGCCGCGCTGAGCCGTGGCTCGACCTCAGGGTGCGGTTCTGGCTCAGGTTCTGGTGTTGGCTCTGGCTCTTCACTTGCCGCTTGCAGCTCTTCGCTGACCGCTGCATCTTCCCTCAACAAGTCATCAAAGTCAGTTTTAAGACCTTCTTCCATCGAGTCCAGTTCCACCAGCAGGGTGCGGAAGCTGGTCTCGTCCTTGGGCTCTTCAGGCTCCAGGCTTTCGTCTGCCAGGGCTTGCAGGTGCTCGGGCACAGGGGCGTCGTCGAAGTCGAGGATCGGGTCTGGCTCCAGCTCGCGCAATTCGGCCAACGGCGGCAAATCGTCAAGGTTTTGCAGGTTGAAGTGGTCCAGAAACGCCTTGGTGGTCGCAAACATCGCCGGTTTGCCCGGCACGTCGCGGTAGCCCACCACGCGGATCCATTCGCGCTCCAGCAGGGTTTTAACGATGTGGCTATTGACCGCCACGCCGCGCACGTCTTCGATCTCGCCACGAGTAATCGGCTGGCGATAGGCAATCAGCGCCATGGTTTCGAGCATCGCCCGTGAATAGCGCTGCGGGCGCTCTTCCCACAGGCGCCCGACCCACGGCGAAAACTTCTCGCGGATTTGCAGACGATAGCCCGAGGCGACTTCCTTGAGTTCAAAAGCGCGGCCATCGCACGACTTGCGCAGCACATCGAGGGCCTTTTTGAACACGGGCGGTTCAGGCCGTTCGCTCTCGTCAAACAGCTCAAACAGTCGCTCCAGGCTTTGCGGCTTTCCAGAGGCCAACAAAAAGGCCTCCAGCAGCGGTGCCAGTTCGCGGGGTTCAGTCAAATTCATGGTTTCAGCTCTTTATTCGGCTCGCGCCCGCACGTGGATTGCCGTGAAGGGCTCATTTTGCACCAACTCGACCAGCGACTCTTTGACCAGCTCAAGAATGGCCATAAAGGTCACGACCACGCCCAAACGCCCTTCTTCTACGGTGAACAGCTCAACAAACGGCACAAAACCGCCGCCTTTGAGACGCTCAAGTACTTCACTCATGCGCTCTCGCGTGGACAGGGCTTCACGGCTGACCTGATGGCTTTCAAACATGTCGGTACGGCGCAGCACTTCGGCCATGGACATCAGCAGCTCTTCTAGCGCGACGTCCGGCACCAGCTTGCGCGCCCGTGCTTCGGGGGCATCGAGTTTGGGCACGATGATGTCGCGCCCTACCCGGCTCAAGCCATCAATGCCTTCCGCTGCCGCCTTGAATCGCTCGTATTGTTGCAAGCGGCGGATCAGTTCGGCACGCGGGTCGCCTTCTTCCTCTTCGACCTCGGCCGAGCGCGGCAGGAGCATGCGTGACTTGATTTCGGCAAGCATCGCGGCCATCACCAAATACTCGGCGGCCAGCTCCAGACGCACGGTTTTCATCAGCTCGACATAGCCCATGTACTGGCGGGTAATTTCCGCCACGGGAATGTCCAGAATGTCGATGTTCTGTTTGCGGATCAGGTACAGCAGCAAGTCGAGCGGGCCTTCAAAGGCGTCAAGAAACACCTCCAGCGCATCCGGGGGGATGTACAGGTCCATCGGCATTTCAATAACGGCCTGGCCATAGACCATGGCAAACGGCAGTTCTTGCTGGGCACCGGCTTGCTCATCAACCGTTTCTACTACGTCCAGGTCTGACATCAGGCCTCGACCATAAACGGCGTCGGGTCACCACAACCTACCCGTACGATTTCGGGTTCGTCATTAACCAGATTAATCACGGTCGAGGCCTTATTGCCGCCAAAACCGCCATCAATAATCAGGTCGACGTGTTTTTCCAGCACATCGCGAATGAGGTACGGGTCTTCCATCGGCTCGGTTTCACCCGGCAGGATCAGCGTGACGCTCATCAGTGGCTCGCCCAGTTCTTCGAGCAATGCCAGGGCAATGGGATGCTGCGGCACGCGCATGCCAATGGTGCGACGCTTGGGGTGCAGCAACAAACGCGGAACGTCACGGGTGGCGTTGAGGATGAAGGTGTACGGTCCCGGCGTGTGCGTCTTGAGCAGACGGAACACCTCGGTATCAACCTTGGCAAACAAGCCCAGTTGCGACAAACCCGAACACATCAAGGTGAAGTTGTGTTTGTCATCCAGGTTACGCAGGCGCTTGATCCGCTCGATCGCAGACTTGTCGCCCATCTGGCATCCCACTGCGTAGGACGAGTCGGTGGGGTAGATCACCACGCCACCCTTGCGGATGATCTCGACTGCCTGTTTGATCAGGCGCGGCTGCGGGTTTTCCGGATGGATCTGGAAAAATTGACTCACGTTATGTTCCTGTTCAGTCGGTGGCAGCAGGCTGGTCATATTTGAATCGACACCACAATGGCGGCAGATCTTCCGGGACGGGGCGATATTCGCCGATCTCGGACCAACCTCCAGGGCCATGAAAATCACTGCCGGCGCTGACCAGCAGACCAAATTCACGCGCCAGAATCGCCAGGCTGCCCACCTGATCGGCAGGTTGGTAGCCATTGACGACCTCAATCGCGTGACCTCCCGCTTGAATATAGTCGCCAATCAGCCGACGTCGCTTGCTGCGCGTGAAATCGTAGTGCGACGGGTGCGCCAGGCTCACCCAGGCACCGGCTGCACGCAAGGTGCCGACAGTCTCTTCAAGGGTTGGCCAATGCTGTTTGACGTCGCCCAGCTTGCCAGCGCCCAGCCATTTGCGGAACGCATCGGCGCGGTCTTTGACGTACCCGTCCTCAACCAGGTAGTCGGCAAAGTGCGGACGGGCCGGGGCATTGCCGCTGTCGCCCAGGCCTTGTTGAATGGCCCGCGCGCCTTCCAGCGCGCCGGGCATGCCTTTAAGGGCGAGCTTGCGGCTGATTTCTTCTGCGCGCAGCCAACGGCCTTCGTGCAGTTTGGCGATGGCCTCAAGCAAGGCCGGGGCCTGAGTATCAAACCCGTAGCCCAGTACATGAATAGTCGCGCCACCCCAGGTACACGACAATTCAATGCCGTTTATCAGCGTCATGTTCAAGGCCAGCGCCGCCGCGCGGGCCTCTTCGAGGCCTTCAAGTGTATCGTGATCGGTCAGGGCCAGGACTCGCACACCTTTCTCGAACGCACGCGCAACCAGTGCCGCCGGCGCCAAAGCGCCATCAGATGCCGTGCTATGGCAATGCAAGTCTATTTCCACGGGGATTTAATAACCTCTAGCTGACGCTTTCGCTGTCATTGATGTTTGTTATTATGCCGCCACATCCTGCTTCTGGCTGCCACTGTGAAACAATTCATCGACTTCATCCCGCTGTTACTGTTTTTCGTTGTCTACAAAATCGAACCACGCGTCGTTGATTTCGCCGGGCATAGCCTGACGGTCGGGGGCATCTTCAGCGCGACAGCAATGTTGATCCTCAGCTCGGTGGTGGTTTACGGCATTCTGTTTATCAAGCAGCGCAAGCTCGAAAAGAGCCAGTGGCTGACCCTGATCGCCTGCCTGGTATTTGGCAGCCTGACCTTGGCCTTCCACAGCGAAACCTTCCTTAAATGGAAGGCGCCGGTGGTGAACTGGCTGTTTGCCGTGGCATTTGCCGGTAGCCATTTCATCGGCGACAAGCCGCTGATCAAACGCATCATGGGCCACGCGCTGACCCTGCCGGATGCCGTCTGGACGCGCCTGAACCTGGCCTGGATCGGCTTCTTCCTGTTCTGCGGTGCGGCCAACCTGTTTGTGGCCTTCACTTATCAGAGCATTTGGGTCGACTTCAAAGTCTTCGGCAGCCTGGGCATGACCGTGCTGTTCCTGGTTGCTCAGGGTATTTATCTGTCGCGCCACCTGCATGACACCGATTCTGCACCGACCAACACCAAATCCGAGGACTGACATGCTCTACGCAATCATTTCCACCGACGTTGCCGACTCCCTTGAAAAACGCCTGGCCGCACGCCCGGCGCACCTTGAGCGCCTGCAAGCACTGCAAAAAGAAGGCCGTGTCGTTCTGGCTGGTCCGCACCCGGCCATCGACAGCAATGATCCAGGCCCGGCCGGTTTCACTGGCAGCCTGGTGGTCGCCGAGTTCGACTCACTGGTAGCTGCCCAGGCCTGGGCTGACGCGGACCCTTACGTGGCTGCTGGCGTATACGCCAATGTCATCGTCAAGCCGTTCAAGAAAGTCCTGCCCTAATCGCGATATTTGTTGCCGGTCGCCGACGCGCAAAGCGTCGGCACTGGCTAAATCGAGTAAGACATGAGCGACCTGTTACTGATAGATGATGACCAGGAGCTGTGTGAGCTTCTGAGCAGTTGGTTAAGCCAGGAAGGCTTCCAGGTACGCGCTTGCCACGACGGCCTGAGCGCCCGCAAGGCGTTGCTCGAGGCCAGCCCCGATGCGGTGGTGCTGGACGTGATGCTGCCCGACGGCAGTGGTCTGGAGCTGCTCAAGCAACTGCGCAACGACCACCCTGACCTGCCCGTGCTGATGCTGTCGGCCCGTGGCGAACCGCTGGACCGTATTCTCGGCCTCGAACTGGGCGCCGATGATTACCTGGCCAAACCCTGTGACCCTCGCGAACTGACCGCCCGCTTGCGCGCTGTCTTGCGCCGCAGCCACCCGGCCGCCGTGTCCACCCAACTGGAACTGGGCGATTTGTGTTTCAGCCCGGTGCGGGGCGTGGTCACCATCGACGAACATGACATTCCCCTGACCGTATCTGAAAGCCGCCTGCTTGAGGCGTTGCTGCGCCAGCCCGGCGAGCCGCTGGACAAACAGGAACTGGCGCAAATTGCCTTGGGCCGCAAGCTGACCTTGTACGACCGCAGCCTCGACATGCACGTGAGCAACCTGCGTAAAAAGATCGGCCCCCACCCCGATGGCCGCCCACGCATCATGGCCCTGCGCAGCCGCGGCTATTTTTATAGCGCATAAGAACCTGTAGTCGCTGCCGAGGCACGAGGCTGCGATGGGGTGCGAAGCGGCCCTTGGCGATGGTCTTGCGACCCACATCGCAGCCTCGTGCCTCTGCAGCGACTACGGGGTTTGAGCAAGGCTGAGTGTTGTGTTGATGACACTATGTAAACCTCACCCCAAAACGTCTTTACCTAAGCTTTACGCTCGACTGACAGCCATTGACCTTGATCTCCCTAAACTGGGCGCATCCGGATTCACCGGAACCGTACTAAGGAGACACACCATGCGTAAGACTCTAATTGCTCTGATGTTTGCTGCAGCCCTGCCAACCGTCGCAATGGCCATGCCTGGTGGTGACGGCCCAATGGGTCCACGTCACGGCGGTGAGCACGGTCGCGGCGATGCCCCTTACAGCCAACTGGACCTGAGCCGCGAACAGCGCCAGCAGATCGGCAAGTTGATGGCCGAGCAAATGCACGAACGTAAACAACTGGTTGAGAAGTACCTGGAAAAACTCCCGGCGGCTGACCAAAAGGCACTGAAAGACGAAATCGCTGCCAAGCATCAGAAAACCCAGAGCGATATTCGTGCGCTGCTCAAGCCTGATCAGCAAAAAACGTTCGATGAGATGCAAAAAAAACGCGCTGAACGCCAAGCAGAATGGAAACAGTTCAAGGAGTGGAAAGCTCAACAGGCTCCAAAAGCGCAATAATCTAGTCTGTTACCAAGCCCAACGCCCCCCCCGGTAGTTGGGCTTTGGTCGTTTCAATCATTTACCTGTGAGGAATTACTGTGCGTTCACTGTTTTGGCGGATTCTGGCCAGTTTTTGGCTGGCGATAGCCTTGGTCGCAGGGCTCTCGATTCTGTTGGGGCATATGCTTAATCAGGACGCCTGGATCCTCAGTCGCCACCCCGGCCTGCATAATCTGGCGCAACAGTGGACCGAACGTTTTGAAACCCAAGGCCCGGACGCCGCGCAGGATTTCCTCGAACGGCGCAAGCGTCGTTATCACATTGACGTCCAGGTGCTTAACGAAAGTGGCGATCCGGTGGTGGAAGGTACCTTTCCACGCCGCGCTGCGGTTTGGGAAGCCCGACAGGGGCGCGGCAAGGAGCAACTGCCATGGCGCCGCCTGACCGTCGAGTACACCAGCCCCAAGACCGCCGAAACCTACTTGCTGATTTACCGCATTCCGCACCCGGAACTGGACGCCTGGCATCGCCAAAGCCTGATCTGGCCGCTGAGCGCGCTGGGGATTGCGCTGGTGGTGCTGACCTTGTTCAGTTTGCTGGTCACGCTGTCGATCACCCGCCCGCTGAGCCGCTTGCGCGGGGCCGTGCACGATTTGGGGCAAGCCACCTATCAGCAAAACAGCCTGGCGCAACTCGCATCACGCCGTGATGAATTTGGTGTGCTGGCAACTGACTTCAACCGCATGGGTGCCCGCCTGCAAAGCTTGATCGGCAGCCAGCGCCAACTGCTGCGCGATGTGTCCCATGAACTGCGCTCACCGCTGGCACGTTTGCGCATCGCGTTGGCGTTGGCCGAACGGGCCGGGCCAGAAGAACGCGAGAAGCTCTGGCCGCGCCTGACCCGCGAGTGCGATCGCCTTGAATCCTTGATCAGCGAAATTCTCGCGCTGGCCAGGGTTGATGCCGATCAGGCGAGCGCCGAGCCCATTGAGCTGAACCCCTTGCTCGCCACGGTCCAGAAAGACGCCTCACTGGCCGCCCCCGAACAACGAGTGCAGCTCAATGCCGAGCCTGACCTGAGCATCAGCGGTTGGCCGACCATGATCGAACGCGCCGTGGATAACCTGCTGCGCAACGCTCAGCGCTTCAACCCGCCAGAACAACCGATTGAATTGACCGCACAACGCTCGGGCGACCACATCGCCATCAGCGTGCGCGATCACGGCCCTGGGGTGGCTAAAGAGTATTTGGCGCATCTGGGCGAGCCATTTTTCCGGGCACCGGGCCAGACGGCGGCAGGGCACGGATTGGGCCTGGCGATTGCCCGCCGTGCGGCAGAACGCCATGGCGGCAGGTTGTTGCTGGACAATCACCCGCAGGGCGGGTTTGTTGCCACGCTGGAGTTGCCGTTGGAGCCTAATGCCACTTAGCAGGTTTGATTCGCGATCTTTTAAAGGTCAAAAGATCGCGAGGCAAGCTCGCTCCTGCAGTAAACGCTTAGGCTGACCAGGCTTTGACGAATTCGGCGCTGTTCACTTTTGGTGCATCACGCAGTTCGTTCTGCGGGGTGCCCAGGTACAGGAACGCAACCACTTCTTCGCCGTCTTCCAGACCCAGGCCCTTGGCCACGTGAGCGTTGTAGGACAGCTCGCCAGTACGCCACACCGCGCCAATGCCTTGGGCAAACGCGGCCAGTTCAATGGCGTGGGCAGCGCAACCGGCGGTAATTAACTGCTCGGACTTCGGCACTTTGAAGTGCTCCTGCAAACGCGCCACAACCACTACCACCAACGGCGCCCGCAATGGCATGGCCCGCGCCTTGTCCAGTGCCGCCTGGGTCACTTCGCCGCCCTGCCCTTGCACCGCTTGAGCCAGGATTTCACCCAGTTGATTGCGCGCTTCACCTTCAACCGTCAAAAAACGGTAAGGCCGCAGCTGACCGTGATCCGGAGCGCGCAAGGCGGCCGCGAACAAGACTTCACGTTGCTCGGCCGTCGGCGCAGGGTCCAGCAAGCGCGGGGCAGATACACGGTTAAGCAAAGCGTCGAGAGCCTCCATTGGCCACCTCCTGAAGAAAATGTGCGGCTATTCTAACGGTATCCATCGAAAGTCTGGCGGTTTACATCGCTCAGACCACAGGTAGAATGGCGCCCCCCTTCAATCCCGAGCTGATTTCATGGCACTGCCGACTTTACGCATTATCGGTTTTGTAATCGGCATCTTCCTGATTACGCTCGCGGTCAGCATGTCTGTGCCGATGCTGACGCTGGTCATTTTTGACCGCATGAGTGATCTGCCGTCCTTCCTGTGGGCCAGCCTGATCACCTTCGTCGCCGGTCTGGCACTGGTGCTGCCCGGCCGTCCGGAGCAGGTGCACCTGCGCCCGCGGGACATGTATCTGCTCACGGTCTCGAGTTGGCTGGTGGTGTGCATTTTTGCTGCGCTGCCGTTTTTGCTGACGCAGCACATCAGTTACACCGACTCATTTTTCGAAAGCATGTCCGGGATTACCGCCACCGGCTCCACGGTGCTGAGCGGGCTGGACACCATGACGCCGGGTATTTTGATGTGGCGCTCGATGTTGCACTGGCTCGGCGGCATCGGCTTTATCGGGATGGCGGTGGCCATTCTGCCGTTGCTGCGCATCGGTGGTATGCGCCTGTTCCAGACCGAATCGTCTGACCGTTCAGAAAAAGTCATGCCGCGCTCGCACATGGTGGCGCGCTTGATTGTCGCGACTTATGTGGGCATCACCATTCTCGGCAGCCTCGCGTTCTGGTGGGCGGGCATGAGTGTGTTCGACGCGATCAACCATGCCATGTCGGCGATTTCCACTGGCGGGTTTTCAACCTCGGACCAGTCTCTGGCCAAGTGGACGCAACCGGCGGTGCACTGGGTGGCCATTGTGGTGATGATTCTCGGCAGCCTGCCTTTTACCTTGTATGTGGCGACATTGCGCGGCCATCGTCGGGCATTGTTCAAGGATCAACAGGTTCAAGGGTTGCTCGGGCTGCTGGTGGTGACCTGGTTCGTCATGGGCACCTGGATGTGGTGGACCACCGACATGTCATGGTGGGACGCCTTTCGTCATGTGGCGCTAAACGTTACGTCGGTGGTGACCACTACAGGCTTTGCCCTGGGCGACTACAGCTTGTGGGGCAACTTCTCGCTGATGCTGTTTTTCTACCTGGGTTTTATCGGGGGTTGCTCGGGCTCGACGGCGGGCGGAATCAAGATTTTCCGCTTTCAGGTTGCCTATATTCTGCTCAAGGCCAACCTTAACCAGCTGATTCACCCCCGTGCGGTGATCAAGCAAAAGTACAACGGGCACCGCCTCGACGAAGAAATCGTGCGCTCGATTTTGACCTTTTCGTTCTTCTTCGCCACCACCATCTGCGTGATTGCACTGGCATTGTCACTGCTTGGCCTTGACTGGATGACCGCCCTCACCGGCGCCGCCAGTACGGTGTCTGGCGTGGGGCCGGGGCTGGGTGAAATCATCGGCCCGTCGGGCAATTTCTCCAGCTTGCCGGATGCCGCCAAATGGATTCTGTCTTTTGGCATGTTGCTTGGGCGTCTGGAGATCATTACCGTGTTTGTATTGTGTGTTCCGGCATTCTGGCGGCATTGATTCAATCAGAGGTTCAGCATGGGCCAAATCCTGTCACTGCGTCATTACCGCCAGGACGTGATCGCGCACAGCCATGAGCATGCGCAGCTGGTGATCAGCTTGTCCGGCCTGCTCGACTTCGAAGTCGACGGCCGGGCCAGCCTGTTGCGCCAACAGCACCTGATGGTGATCCCGGCTGGGGCCCATCATATTTGCGGCAGCGAACAAGGCAGCCAGTGCCTGGTGCTCGATGTACCGGGCCAGGACTGGCTCGGCGAGTCGCTGGGCAGTCACGCCGACGCCAGCCGCCGCTTGCTCGACAACGCCGGGCACTTGAGCCTCGACGCCAATCAACACCAACTGGTGAGCTGGCTGGCCGCCAGCCCGGTGAACGACCCCTTGATCGCCCGGCAAGGCGCGATCCTCTTGCTGGCAAGCCTGAACAACGCTGTCGAGCCGGTAACTGCAAACCGCCTGCCTTTTGCCGCACTGGATGCCTATATTGAGCAAAACCTCGCCTACCCGCTTCAGGTCATGGATCTGGCGCGAGTCGCAGGTTTGTCCTGCGCGCGTTTACACAGCCGCTTCGTCAGTGAATGCGGGCTGACGCCCATGGACTACATTCGCCAGCACCGCCTGAACACGGCATTGCAGCTTTTGCGCCACAGCGCCCTGCCCATGGGCGAAGTGGCCAGCCGGGTCGGCTACGCCTCGCAAAGCGCCTTCAGCGCGGCCATGCTGCGAGCATTTGGCGCGTCACCGTCGAGGCTGCGCCGCGAGTCTGGCGACAACTGACGCGAGTCTGGCGACAGACACTACCCAGGCCCACAGCCTAGACTGCCTGCCTTGCCTGTATCGACTTAAGGACTGCAATGACTCCGCGTACCGCCTTGGGCGCCCTGCATATTGGCGCACTGATGTTCGGCCTGACCGGCGTGTTCGGCAAACTCGCCGCCGCGTCAGCTTCCATTATTGTGTTTGGCCGGGCCGGTTTCGCGGTGCTTGCACTGGCCTTCTTTGCTGCACTGGCCAAAAGCACGCGCTGGAAAAAACTGGCACTGCGCGATGCGCGTAACCTGCTGATCAGCGGCTTGCTGCTGGCCGGGCATTGGGTGAGTTTTTTTGTTTCGGTCAAAATTGCCGGGGTGGCGATTGCGACCTTGGGCTTTGCCAGCTTCCCGGCATTTACCGTGATCCTCGAAGGGCTGATTTTCCGCGAGCGCATCCGCCTCAATGAGGTGATTCTGGTGTTGCTGGTCAGTATCGGCCTGATTCTGGTGACCCCCAGCTTCGATCTGGCCAGCCAGGCCACCGAAGGGTTGATCTGGGCCATTGCCTCGGGCCTGCTGTTTTCGCTGCTGTCGCTGAATAACCGGGCCAACAGCGGACGCGTGCCAGCGGTGCAGGCAGCGATGTGGCAAAACGCAGTGGTCGCTTTGTGCCTGCTGCCTTTTGCGGCACCGGGCCTGAGCGAAGTTCGACCGATGGACTGGCTGTGGATCGCCTTGCTCGGGGTGTTCTGCACCGGCGTGGCCCATAGCCTGTTTGTCGCCAGCCTGGCGGTGATCAAGGCACGCACAGCGGCCGTGGTCTTCGCTCTGGAGCCGGTGTACGGCATCACCCTGGCGTGGCTGATATTCCACGAAACCCCGACGCTGCGCATGCTGGTTGGCGGGGTGTTGATCATCGTCGCGATTGTGGTGTCGAGCCGCCTCAGCAGCGGCCCGACGCCGAAACAAGCCGTGCTCGATTCAGCCGCTCACTGAACCCGGTCGTTGTGCCCCAAATCACGCTGCGGGTCGATCTGATCGCGGACCCGCTGCTTGAGCACCTTGGCTTCGGGAAAGCCGCCGTCGGCCTTGCGCTCCCAGATCTGCACGCCGTCACAGGTAATGCGAAACACCCCACCGGTGCCCGGTTCCAGCGCCACTTGGCGCAAATCGTCAGCAAATGTACTGAGCAGCTCTTGCGCCAACCAGGCCGCCCGGAGCAACCACTGACACTGCGTGCAATAAGTGATGACAATTTGCGGCTTGCTGGCAGACATGTTTCTAAAACTCCTGGGGTTAAAGGCGCCGCTATAATAGCCGCCTTTGTCGCTTGCCCAGAGATTCATGATGCGCCGTCTGCTGATTTTCCTGCTTCTGTATTTAAGCCCGCTGGCCCTGTTGGCGGCTGAAAAGCCCCAGCCCAAAATCGGTTTAGTGCTGTCCGGCGGGGCCGCCCGCGGTCTGGCACACGTCGGCGTACTCAAAGCGCTGGAAGAGCAAGGCATTCATATTGATGCCATCGCGGGCACCAGCATGGGCGCGGTAATCGGCGGGCTGTATGCCTCGGGCTACAAGATTGATGAGCTGGAAAAGCTCGCTTTGAGTATCGACTGGCAAGAAGCACTGTCAGACAGCCCCGCCCGCGAGGACGTCCCGTTCCGGCGCAAGCAGGATGACCGGGATTTTCTGGTCAGACAAAAGCTCAGCTTCCGTGACGATGGCAGCCTGGGCCTGCCATTAGGCGTCATTCAGGGGCAAAACCTGGCATTGCTGCTGGAAAGCCTGCTGGCGCACAGCAGCGACGTGCGCGACTTCGACAAACTGCCCATCCCGTTCCGTGCCGTGGCCACCGACATCGTCAGTGGCGAGAAAGTGGTGTTCCGCAAAGGCCACCTGCCCCAGGTAATTCGCGCCAGCATGTCGATCCCGGCGGTGTTTGCGCCCGTGGAAATCAACGGCCAGTTGCTGGTCGATGGCGGCATGGTCGACAACATCCCGGTGGACGTGGCCCGCGAGATGGGCGTCGACCTGGTGATTGTGGTCGACATCGGTACGCCACTGCGGGGGCGCAAGGAGCTCAACACGGTCTTCGACATTCTTAACCAGTCCATCACCCTGATGACCCGCAGCAACTCTGAGGTTCAACTGGCCACGCTAAAACCGGACGACGTACTGATCAAACCGTCGCTCGCGAGCATTGGCGCGACCGACTTTGGCCGCTCAGAAGAGATCATCAATGCCGGCTATCGCGCGACACAGATCCTTGAAAACCGTCTGGCCAGCTTGCGCCAGCCCGCCGATGCGCAACTGAGCATCGCCCGTTCCGCCGAAGAGCGGACCCCGGTGATTACCGCGATCAAAATCGAGAACGACTCGAAAATCGACGACTCAGTGATCCGCTATTACATCCGCCAACCGGTCGGTGAGCCGCTGGATCTCGCGCGTTTGCAACGGGACATGGGCACACTGTACGGCCTGGATTACTTTGATCAAGTGCAGTACCGCGTGGTGCACAAAGGTCAGGAGCGCACCCTGGTAATCAGCGCCCGTGCCAAGCGCAGCGGCACCGATTTCCTGCGCCTGGGCATCAACCTCTCGGATGACATGCACGGCGACAGCGCCTTTAACCTCGGCGCCAGCTACCGGGTCAATGGCATTAACCGCCTGGGCGCCGAGTGGCTGACGCGGGTGCAAATCGGCGATAAGCAAGAGTTGTACAGCGAGTTCTATCAACCGCTGGATGCGGGCTCGCGTTTCTTTGTGGCGCCGTATATCAACGCTCAATCGCAGAACGTCGAGGCCATTCTGGATAACGACCCGATTGCCGAATATCGCCTTGAGCGCTATGAATTTGGCTTGAACCTGGGCCGCCAGATCGGCAACAGCGGTGAGATCCGTGTGGGCGTTGGTGAGGCATGGGGTAAGGCCGATGTACGAATCGGCGAGCGTGACTTGCCGAGCACCAGCTTCAGCGAAGGCTTTTATGACGTGAAGTACTCGTTCGACTCGCTGGATAACGTTTACTTCCCGCACACGGGCGAAGACATCAGCTTGAACTTCCGCCAGTTCGATCCGGCGCTGGGCTCGGACGAGCGTTATCGCCAATGGGAATTCAACCTCGACAAGGCCTTGAGTTCGGGGCCGAACACCTGGATTCTGGGCGGGCGTTACGGGCGTACGCTGGACCAGGCCAATGTTGTGACCTCAAGCTTTTTGCTCGGCGGTGCGCGGCAGTTGTCCGGGTTCCGTGAGGATGCGATTTCGGGGCAGAACATCAGCTTGATGCGGGCTGTTTACTACCGGCGCCTGACGCCGCGCTCGTACCTGCCACTTGATTTCCCGCTGTATGCCGGTGCGTCACTGGAACGCGGCCGCGCCTGGAACAACGACAACGAGTTCGACAGTGGCTACATCAATGCCGCGAGCATTTTTATTGGCTTTGATACACCGCTGGGCCCGCTGAATTTCAGTTACGGGATTAACGATGACAATCAGAAGGCGTTGTATTTGAACCTGGGGCAGACGTTCTAAGCTGTGCCCTTGTAGGAGCGAGCTTGCCTCGCGATCTTTTGATCGTTTAAAAGATCGCGAGGCAAGCTCGCTCCTACAGGTAGAGGGAGGGAAGTCAGTTCTTTTCGAGGTTTTCCAGGATGCGCTTGTGTACGCGCATGCAGATGCGCTGATCTTCTTCGTCTATGCCGACAAACAATTCCTGACGCAACGCGGTGGCGATGGCCTCGATCTGGGCGATCAAGGGCAAGGCTGACTCACTCAATTCGATTTTCTTGGCGCGGCGGTCTTCCAGCACCGCCTGACGTTTGACCAGACCTTGGGCTTCAAGGCTGTCGAGCAAACGCGCAAGGGTCGGACCTTCAACCCCGACACTTTGCGCCAATTCCCGCTGGGTAGGCTTGCAGTCGAATCGTGCCAGATGCAGCAGCACCAGCCAGCGGGCTTGCGACAGGCCAAGACCGGCCAGGCGTCGATCCAGCTCCGCACGCCAGCCACGAGACATTTGGGCCAACTGCATACCAAAACGGTGTTGATCGGTTAACGGCATAAAAAACTCAATGTTTAGACTGAAAAAGAGTGAAACCAATTGTTAGTCAGCTAAGCATGGAGCTTGCACATAGGCAAGACCTGTATGTCAATCAATTCGTTACATGCCAATAACCGTTACATTTCGAACTCGGATTGCAGGGCGGCGCGCACGCAATAAAGAACGCCTTCCGGCACTCGACCTTTGAACTGTTCAGCGATACTGGCCACGCTTGGCAACTCGCCCTCACCGTCCAGAAACGCGTCCTGCACTTCTTCCATCAGCTCTTCGGGTAAGTCCAGCGCTTGCTCCAGCGACAGTTCCTGACGCCCAATGGCTTCGGCCAGCAGCGTGTAAACGTTCTTTTCAGAGCACTGCAATTGCCCGGAAATCTGCAGCGGGGTCATGCCGGCGCGTGCCAAGCTGATCAGTTCGTGACGGATGTCCGCGACCACTTTCGGCGCCTCGGCCTGCCCGCCCAACACTTCGAGGAACGCCTCGCCGTAGCGCTCCAGTTTGCGCGCACCAATACCGCCGACCTTGGCCATGTCGGCCAGCGACGTCGGCTGGCTGCGCAGCATTTCGAGCAGCGTTGAGTCGGGGAAGATGACGTAAGGCGGTACGCCATGCTCTTCGGCCAGCTTGCGGCGCAAGGCACGTAGGGCCTCCCACTGCTCGCGCTCGTCGCCACGCACCAGTTGGCTGGCCGGGCTGGCAGAACTGCTTTTGACCGTGGTTTGCGGCTTGAGCTCGCGACGCAGCTCTAGCGTCACTTCGCCGCGCAACAAAGGCCGGCACGTGTCGCTCAAACGCAAACCGCCGTAGCCTTCGATATCAATGTCGGCCAGACCACGGGCAACCAGTTGGCGGAACAAGGTGCGCCAATCGCCCTCGGATCGGGCTTTGCCTACGCCGAAGACCGACAGGTGTTGATGGCCCATGCTGCGGGTTTTTTCGTTTTCGCGGCCCAGCAACACGTCAATCAGGTGGCCGGTGCCATAACGCTGGCCGGTACGATAAATCGCTGACAACGCCTGACGCGCCGGTTCTGTGGCGTCCCAGGTTTGCACGCCGTCGACACAGTTATCGCAATGCCCACATGGCTGGGGCATGTCTTCGTCAAAATACGCAAGCAAGGTCTGACGACGGCAGCGGGTTTCTTCGCACAGAGCCAGCATCGCGTCGAGCTTGTGATGCTCCAGACGCTTGTGGCGCTCGTCGCCTTCGGAGTTTTGCAGCATCTGCTTGAGCATCACCACGTCTTGCAGGCCGTAAGCCATCCAGGCATCTGCCGGCAAGCCATCACGGCCCGCACGGCCGGTCTCCTGGTAGTACGCCTCAAGGGATTTGGGCAGGTCCAGGTGCGCCACGAAGCGCACGTTGGACTTGTCGATGCCCATGCCAAAGGCGATGGTCGCGACCATGATCAGCCCTTCTTCATTGAGGAAGCGCTTTTGGTTGGCGGCACGGGTTTCGTTGGGTAACCCGGCGTGGTACGGCAAGGCCGGGAAGCCCTGGTCGCACAAAAACTGCGCTACTTCATCGACCTTTTTACGCGACAGGCAATAGACGATGCCCGCATCGCTGCGCCGCTCCGAGAGGAACGCCAGCAATTGTTTGCGCGGCTGCTCTTTGGGCACGATGCGGTAAAAAATGTTGGGGCGGTCGAAGCTCGACAAAAAACGCTCCGCGTTCTGCAAATGCAGGCGGGTGACGATTTCTTCGCGGGTACGTTTGTCGGCGGTGGCGGTCAGGGCGATGCGCGGTACATGGGGGAACATCTCGGCCAATTGGCCCAGTTGCAGGTACTCAGGACGGAAGTCATGCCCCCACTGCGACACACAGTGCGCTTCGTCGATCGCAAACAGGGCGATGTCCAGGCTCTGCAGAAAGGCCATCATGCGCGGTTGCACCAGACGCTCTGGCGCCAGGTAGAGCATTTTGACTTCGCCACGGCGGATCCGGTTGGCCAGGTCGCGCTGCTGATCGGCGCTCAATGTCGAGTTCAGGGAGGCGGCGGCGACGCCCAGTTCTTCGAGCGTGGCGACCTGATCGTCCATCAAGGCGATCAACGGCGAGACCACCACCGCCAGGCCGTCACGCAACAGCGCCGGGACCTGGAAGCACAAGGACTTGCCGCCGCCGGTGGGCATCAGCACCAAAGCGTCGCCACCACTGGCCACGCGCTCAATAATGTCACCCTGACGGCCACGGAAACTGTCGTAGCCGAAGATGTCTTTGAGTACGCGTTGAGCCTGTTCGAGCATAGAAACTCCAGAAATCGCCGAAACACCCCTGCGTCAGCGGGACCCGGCGCGGCCTCAAGCGGCGTTTAAACCCTTGGGCGCAGAGCGCTGGAGCCGCTGTCTTGACCGCAGGGCATCACAAAACGCGGCAGTATACCCGAGCACTCCACCCTACAGGGCGCTGTGATTGCAGTACCGATCACCGGGAAGTGATGGCAAATGTGCGCAACGACTGGCTTGGGCGCTCAAGAAAGCCTAGAATTCGGTATTGTTTATTTTCTAGGTAGTCCCTTAATGTCCTTCGCTGAGCAACTAACCCGCCTGCAAGCCTTCCTCGACGCTGACGAGCTGCATGACGAGGCGCTGGACTACGTAGCCACTCACGGCTACCTGACTGCCCTGTCCATCTGCGCTGAAGAAGTACCTGAGCGTGAATGGATCGACGCCATTTTCTCTGAAACCCCGAACTACAAAGACGACGCCCAGCGCGAAGAGATCGAAGGTTCCCTGGTTAAACTCAAGGACCACATCGCTCGCCAACTGGCGTCGGACGAAGAGTTCGAACTGCCGTGTGATCTGGACCTCGGCGACGAGCCGGATGAGTCCGATCTGCGCGGCTGGTGCATCGGCTTTATGGAAGGCGTGTTCTTGCGCGAAGCGGCCTGGTTCGAAACCGCCGAAGAAGAAGTCAGCGAAATGCTGCTGCCGATCATGGTCGGTTCGGGCCTGTTCGACGACCAGCCTGAATTCGCCGATATCGCTCAGGACGCCAACCTGATGGACGACATGATCGTGCAGATCCCGGAAGCCCTGACTGCCCTGTTCCTGCTGTGCCATGCCCCTGACGAAAAACCGGCCATCCTCAAGCCGCGTCACCACTGATTCAATGCCCGGCCCCTCATTCAGCAGCCGGTCGCGGCTGCTGCGTTACGTTCTGTTTGCCATTGGCTGGCTGAGCGTAGCGCTGGGGGTTCTGGGGATCTTCCTGCCGGTACTGCCCACCACCCCCTTTCTGCTCTTGGCTGCCGCCTGCTTTGCGCGCAGTTCCCCACGGTTTTACCAGTGGCTGGTCGAACACCCTCGACTGGGGCCCTGGATCCGCGACTACCTCGACGGTAACGGCATCCCGCTCAAGGCCAAGGTCTACGCCATTGGTTTGATGTGGCTGAGCATTGGCGTGTCCTGCTACCTGGTGCCGTTGCCTTGGGCGCGAGGGTTTATGCTGCTCAGCGCGGTGCTGGTGAGCATTTATATCCTGCGCCAGAAAACCTTGGAAAAACCTTAAAGATCAAAAGATCGCGAGGCGAGCTAGCTCCTACAGAGGGGGTTTTGTGACGTGGTTGCGCTGGTAGGTCTCGGCACCCATGGCTTCGATTTGCCCTTCAATCAGCGCTTCAAACGGGCGCAGCAGCGGTGCATAGGACGCCGGGGCTTCGAGGATGTCCAGCGCCTGGACAATGGCCTCCACGGTCGACAAAGCCCCAGGCCCCGGTGCCTTGCGCAGCCGGTAACGGGACACTGCGCCTTCGGGCAAGGTCACCCGCGGCAGTTGCGCCAGCAACGGGTTGAGGTGCAGTAATTTGCGCGCTTTGCGCCATGTGCCATCGGGCACCACCAACAGCAATTTTTCTGTTGCCGCAGCGCCAGCCTGAAGCGGTTGCGCACCCTCCCCCGGAAACAACAACCGCGCTTGATAACCCGGCGGGTTGAGCAGCGTGTGCAAATCCTCAAACACTTCACCCACTCGCAGCTCAGCGTTGGTCAGCCCCAGAGCCGCCAACCGCGCGGTGTTCAGCGCATGATTGACTTCACTGGGATGCTGTAACAGCAAGACGCGGGTGTGGCTGTCCAGTTGTGGGATCAAGTCGCACAGGCAGTGCGTTTGCGGGCGCAAGCAACGAGGGCATTGGGCACGGGACATAGCGATAACGCTCTCTTCAAGGTTGATTTAGCTGCGCTTTGAGCAGGTCGCGAAACGTTTGAATCAGCGGCTCACGGCTACGGCCACGGCGCACGATCATTGAAAACGGCGCCTGATAACCAAACGTCGCCGGCAGCAGCACACGCAGGTCACCCTTCTCGACCCACGGCTCGGCGTAATGTTCGGGCAAGTAACCAATGTAGGCGCCGGAGAGCACCAGAATCAGTTGGGCCTCCATGCTGTCGACGGTGGCCGCGCTGTGTTTAAAGCCGTGCCGCGCCAGCTCGGCCTGGCTCCAGTAGCCGCGCCCGACCATGCGTTGCTGAGTAATCACCGGCTCGGGGATTCGCCGCTCAGCGAACAAGGGATGCCGCGTGCTGCAATACAGCCAATGCTGTTCACGGTACAGCGGCTGATAAACCAGACCGCTCATGCGCGACGAAAACGCACCGATGGCCAGATCGAGCCGGTTGTCTTGTACCCCAAGCTGCAACTCGTAAGGGCTCATGACCGACAGGTGCAAGTGCACCGCCGGGTGCTCCTGGCTGTAGGCGCCAATGGCTTCGGCAAAGGGCAAGGCTTTGTCGCTGACCGTGGAGTCGATCACCCCCAGGTTCAAGGTGCCGCGCAGTTCACCCTTGAGCGCGGCGGCGTACTGTTCAAAGCCTTCCAGCTCGCCCAATAGACGCAGGGTTTCCTGATGAAACAGCTCGCCCTTGCTGGTGAGGCTGAACCCGCCGCGCCCCCGATGGCACAGCACCAGCCCCAGATTGGCCTCCAGCTGGCTCATGTAGGTGCTGATGGCCGACGTCGACAGGTTGAGTTCCTGCTGCGCCGTGGCGAAACCCTGGTGCCGGACCACGCTGGCAAAGATTCGCAATAGTTTTAGATCGGGTAAAGCGTTGGCCATGAATGACTCACTTTTCACGGTAGGAGCGAGCTTGTCTCGCGATCTTTTCACAATCAAAAGATCGCGAGACAAGCTCGCCCCTACCCGTGGCGCGCATATTTTGGCTCGGAGTCTAACTCGGGGCTGCGCATTAGTTTAGAAAAATCTGAACTAAGTATTTGCCTGTAGGGATTCTTCCCGCCGCCGGCCTTTCGCAGAATCGACCGCCATAACCACAACAAACGACGAGGTCTTTCCCGTGGATAAAATTCTTCACCAACCACTGGGCGGCAATGAAATGCCGCGCTTCGCCGGCATTGCCACCATGATGCGCCTGCCCCATCTGCAATCCGCCGCTGGCCTGGATGCCGCCTTTGTTGGCGTGCCATTGGACATCGGTACGTCATTGCGCGCAGGCACCCGTTTCGGCCCTCGCGAAATCCGCGCCGAATCCGTGATGATCCGCCCTTACAACATGGCCACCGGCGCTGCTCCGTTTGACTCACTGTCGGTCGCGGATATCGGCGACGTGGCAATCAACACCTTCAACCTGCTGGACGCCGTGCGCATCATCGAAGAAGCCTACGATGACATCCTCGAGCACAACGTGATCCCGTTGACGCTGGGTGGCGACCACACTATTACCCTGCCGATCCTGCGCGCCATTCACAAAAAGCACGGCAAGGTTGGCCTGGTACATATCGATGCACACGCCGATGTGAACGATCACATGTTTGGCGAAAAAATTGCCCACGGCACCACGTTCCGCCGCGCCGCCGAAGAAGGCTTGCTGGACTGTGACCGTGTCGTGCAAATCGGCCTGCGCGCCCAGGGCTATACCGCTGAAGACTTTAACTGGAGCCGCAAACAGGGCTTCCGTGTGGTGCAGGCCGAAGAGTGCTGGCACAAGTCGCTGGCCCCGTTGATGGCTGAAGTCCGCGAAAAAGTCGGCAATGGCCCGGTGTACCTGAGCTTTGATATCGACGGCATCGACCCGGCCTGGGCGCCTGGCACCGGCACCCCGGAAATCGGCGGCCTGACCACCATTCAGGCGATTGAGATTATTCGCGGCTGCCAAGGCCTCGACCTGATCGGTTGCGATCTGGTAGAAGTCTCGCCGCCTTACGACACCACCGGCAATACCTCACTGCTGGGCGCGAACTTGCTGTACGAAATGCTCTGCGTCTTGCCGGGTGTCACTCATCGCTAAACCCCGTCTCCAGATGGGATGAAGGGTTCGAGGTGCCATCGCGCACCTCGAACAGCGCCTTCGCCGGCAAGCCGGCTGACAGGACAATTTTTGTGCATGACGCGGCCAGCGAGCGGCGCATGCAAGGGGAGCAATTCTTTAGCCAGGATCGCGCGACTCCGGTCTTCAAGACCTGAGTCAGCACACAAGAACAAAAGGCCTTTGGCTGGCCTGTTACGAATGTTTGTCCGCTTTGTCGGAAAGGCTGCCGCCCCCCTTAGCCAGTGTGATCGGAGATGATCATGAATAATAAAAACAGCCCCAATAATGCGGGCCACATTAATTCACCAGGAGTTAACCCGACTCCGAACAACGCACGCCGAACCGGACTCAGGGATGTATTTCGCCTGTTTTTGGGCAACGCGCGCGCCACGCAATACACCCAACGCCACACCCGAAACACCGGTGATGCCACCCATCGCCTGATCGCCTCATAAAAAAAATAATCGGAGACTCGCCATCATGGCTTTAGACCTAATAGTCGTCCTTATCTACGCTGCGGCAATGCTGGTGCTGGGTTACTACGGCATGCGCAAGGCAAAAACCCACGAAGAATACCTGGTCGCCGGACGCAACCTGGGCCCGACACTGTACATGGGCACCATGGCCGCCACGGTGCTGGGCGGTGCTTCAACTGTCGGTACTGTACGTTTGGGTTATGTACACGGGATTTCAGGCTTCTGGCTGTGCGCGGCCCTGGGTTGCGGGATCATCGCGCTCAACCTGTTCTTGGCCAAGCCGTTGCTCAAGCTGAAAATCTTTACCGTGACCCAAGTGCTGGAAAAACGTTACAACCCGATGGCGCGTCAGGCGAGTGCAGTGATTATGCTGGCGTATGCCCTGATGATCGGCGTGACCTCCATTTTGGCGATCGGCACCGTGCTTGAAGTGTTGTTCGGCCTGCCGTTCTGGGTATCGGTGGTGCTCGGCGGTGGCGTGGTGGTGGTGTACTCGACCATTGGCGGAATGTGGTCGCTGACCCTGACTGACATCGTGCAGTTCGTGATCAAGACCGTGGGCCTGATGTTCGTGCTGCTGCCGATCTGTCTGTACCGTGTTGGCGGCTGGGATGAGCTGGTGAGCAAACTGCCAGCGTCGAACTTCAGCTTCACCAGCATTGGCTGGGACACCATCATCACCTACTTCATGATTTACTTCTTCGGCATTCTGATCGGCCAGGACATTTGGCAGCGCGTGTTTACCGCCAAAACTGACAAGGTGGCCAAGTACGCTGGTACGTTCGCAGGGTTCTACTGCATCCTTTACGGCCTGACCTGCGCCTTGATCGGCATGGCAGCCCATGTGCTGATCCCGGACCTGGGCAACGTCAACAACGCGTTCGCCGCCATCGTTAAGGTTTCGCTGCCGGACGGCATTCGCGGGCTGGTGATTGCAGCCGCCCTGGCCGCCATGATGTCCACCGCCAGTGCCGGCTTGCTCGCCGCGTCCACCGTATTGACCGAAGACCTGCTGCCCAAGCTGCGCGGCGGCAAGCAGTCGAGCCTGAAGATCAACCGCCTGTTCACCATGCTTACCGGCCTTGTGGTGCTGGCGATTGCTCTGGTGGTGAGCGACGTTATCAGCGCCCTCACGCTGGCCTACAACCTGCTGGTTGGCGGCATGCTGGTGCCATTGATCGGTGCGATTTACTGGAAGCGCGCCACGACGGCAGGCGCCATCAGCAGCATGAGCCTGGGCTTTATCACGGCGCTGATTTTTATGATCAAGGATGGTCTGGACGCCAATACGCCGATCTACTACAGCCTGGCTGTAGGGCTTATCAGCTTTATCGTGGTCAGCTTGCTGGATCGGCGCCCGGCCACAGTGGCCAGCGCTGCCTGATACCCACTTTCTTCAGCGGGCGCGACGTCGGAGGTCGTGCCCGTTTTTTTCGATATCAGGCGCTTACGCTGCCACCGTCTTAACGGCGACGTTGCGGACGGCGACGCGGGTCTTCGACAGGGATCGGAATTGGTTGCAGAGGAGGCTCAATCAGGCCCAGTGCAACGCCGACGTCATGCAGCCAGTTTTTCAGTTTGTCTTTCATATTTCCCCCTTGGGGCCACACTTACGACCGGATTCCTTGGTCGCTTCGTACAGATAATAGTCCTAAGTCCTACAAGATGCTTGCTTAAGGTCAATGAACTTTAGGCTAATCCTCCTCTTTTCAAGTCAGGCCGATGCGCGTTGTGCTGCAACTTCTACGTCGCTTTTAACGGACGCCGTCTGCTGCAACGTTATCCACGCATTCAAGTTGGCGCCCAGCATGCCCTTACGCCACATCAACCACGTAGTGGCAGAGGCAAAAGGTTGTTTCAAGGGATGTACGCCGACACTTTCACGGCCCGGCAAACTGGCCAGCATCGAAGCTGGCATCAACGCCACACCCGACCCTGCCACCACGCACGCCAGCATGCCCTGATAGGACTCAATCTCCATCACGCGCCCCATCGCCGCCCGGTCGCTGGCGTACCAGGCCTCAAGGCGAGTGCGGTAAGAACAGCCCTGGCGGAAGGCGAACACCTCACGCCCCTGCACGTCCTGGGCGCGGGTGATGGGTGGATGATCCAGATCGCTGATCATCACCAATTGCTCTTCACAGAACTCGACGCCATCAAGCCCGGCCAACTCAAGCGGGCCATCCACCAGCGCCGCATCCAGACGCCCGGTGAGCAAACCTTCGAGCAATTCCCCGCTCGGCGCCGACTGTACATGCAGGTTCACCGCCGGGTAGGCGCGGTGGTAGCGGGCCAGCAAAGCGGGCAAATGGATCGCCGCGGTGCTGTACATCGTGCCAAGGGTGAATTTGCCGGACGGCACGCCGCCCTGTACCGCACCCAGCGCCTCATCGCGCAGGGCGAACAGGCGCGCGGTGTAATCGAGCAGCACTTTGCCCGCCGGGGACAATTGCAAGCGCTGGCGCTCACGCATGAACAACTCGACACCCATTTGCTCTTCAAGTTGTTTGAGCCGGGTCGACAGATTGGAAGGCACGCGGTGCAGACGTTCAGCTGCACGGGTGATCGAGCCTTCTTCGGCCACGGCCTGAAAAATCCGTAATTGGCTGAATTCCACACCATTCTCCAAAACTGAACAAGTCACTCACTATTATTCAATTTTATAGAAAGTCAATCACCGCTAGCCTGACGGTCATTGTCACTGCCCGGAAATTAACAGCATGTCAGCCCTGACTCGCTTACTCGCCAGCTTTATCGCACTCATGATGGCCATGGGGATTGGCCGTTTTTCACTCACCCCGCAACTGCCGCACTTGATCAGCGAAGGTCAGATCGACCTGACCGGTGCCGGGCTGATTGCCGCCGCCAACTATCTTGGCTATTTGATTGGCGCGCTGGATGCCATTCGCGCCAGACGCCCGGAGCAAGTCCGTGGCCGACTGCACACCGGCTTATGGCTGTGCGTGGTGCTGACGCTGATTTCGTACTGGGCACAAGGCTTCTGGCCGCATTTGCTGCTGCGCTTTGGCGCCGGGGTGGCGAGTGCCTGGGTGATGGTGATGATCACCGCGCTCAGCCAGCAGATCGCGGTCAGCGCTAACCGGCCGCGCTTGGGTGCCCTGGTGTTTGCCGGGCCCGGCATTGGCGTGGTGCTGACCGGATTGCTCGCGCTATTTGCCAACGTTCAGGGGCAAAACTCGTCCATGTTGTGGCTGATCTACGCGGTGGCCGCCTTGCTCATGCTGCTGGTGATCATGCCGATCCTGCCACCCGCCAACGGGCTTGCTCCGCATGTGCAGACGGCGCCCATAAACCCACGCCACCCCGGCATCACCCGCCTGGGAGCCATTTATGCGCTGTATGGCTTGGGGTACATCATTCCGGCAACCTTTTTGTCGCAAATGGCCAACGCGCAGTTTCGCGGTCAATGGCAAGCCGATTTGTTCTGGCCAGCTTTCGGCCTGTGCGCGGCCATTGGCGTGATGCTGATCAGCTTTCACCGGCCCTCGCCGCGCACCACTCGCCTATGGCTGATGGCCGCGCTGTGGGTACAGGCGGCCGGTGTACTGGCATGTTTGCTGCCCAGCAGTGCGGGCCTGGCGCTGGGGGTGATTTTATGCGGCACGCCGTTCCTGGCATGCATGCCGCTGGTGATGCAAAGCTCACGCGACATCGCCCCCCACGCTACTCAGCGCAACGCCGCCTTGCTCACCGCCTGTTTTGCCGTCGGCCAACTGGGCGGGCCTTTGCTGGCAGCCGTCAGCAGCCATTTCAGTGGCGGATTGCACCCGGCGCTGATCATCGCGGCCAGCGGCCTGGTGCTGGCCGGGGTACTGGCCTTGCAACTGGTTAATTTTGTAGCAGTGCGCGCACCTTGCGACGCACCCACTGCTCCGCGCTGACAAAAGTGATACCTAGCAGCACCAGCACCGCGCCCACGGCGAAGTTGAAGCTTAATGGCTCATCCAGTATCAACACGCCAAAGGTCACCCCGAACAGGGGTGTCATAAATGAAAACACGGCCAGATTGGAGGCCAGGTAACGCTTGAGCAGCCAAAACCACATCAGGTAGCTGAAAAAAGACACCACCAGGCCCTGAAACAAGACGCTGCCAATGGCCAGCCCGGTGAAGCTGAAGTGGGTGATCTGCCCTGTGGCAAGCGCAATCACCAGCAGGCCGATAAAGCCCACGATCAACTGGTAAAACAGGGTCAGCGTGACCGGTGCCTCAGAGAGCCTGGAGCCACGCACCACCACAGTGGTGACGCCCCAGGCCATGCCCGCCAGCACGCCGTAGGCATCGCCAAGCAAGACGTCGGGGTCCATGTCCGCGAACGACATGCCGCCGGCAAAGGAGAATGCAATGCCCAGGAATGCGAGAAAGATCCCCAGCCACTGCAGCGGCCGCAGACGCTCACTGGGCAACAGCCAGTTCACCCCCAGCGCAGTAAAGATCGGCGCGGTATAGAGGAACACCGACATGTGCGCCGCGCTGGTCAGGTGCAGCCCCTGCGCAATAAAGAAAAACTCCAGGCCAAACAGGCTGCCTGCGAGCAAGCCGCCGCGCCAGGTGTACGGCACCTGGTCCCAGCCACCCTTCCAGCAAATCACCAGCCCCACCAGCAACGCCGAGATCCCCGAGCGGGCCATGGCCTGCATGACCGGGGAAATATCAGGTGCAGCCACTTTGATCAGCACCTGCTGGACACCCCAGATCAGGCACAACCCCAGCATGACTTGCAGTGCAAAAGCATCCGTTGCTCGCCGCGAACCACTCATAGCCACACCCAAAAGATAAAAACAGCGCAGGCCGCTGGTTTAAACCAGTTCGATGCGGTCCGCGTGGATCACAATCTTGCCTTCCTTGTAGAGCGCACCAATGGCCTTCTTGAAGTTGCCCTTGCTGACGCCAAACAGGTTGCTGATCTGCTCGGGTGCACTTTTATCACTGACCGGCAGTACGCCATTGTTTTCACGCAACTTGCTGAGAATCTTCGAGTTCAGGCTGCTGGATGCCTCCTGACCGACTGGCTGCAAACTCAGGCTGATCTTGCCATCGGCACGAACTTCTTTGATATAGCCTTTCTCTTGCTTGCCCGCGCGCAGGAACTTGAACACTTCGTTCTTGTGGATCAAGCCCCAGTGCTTGTTGTTGATCACGGCTTTAAAGCCCATGTCCGTGGCCTCAGCCACCAGCAGATCAACTTCCTGGCCCACCTGGTAGTTGGCCGGGGTTTTGTCCAGGTAGCGGTCCAGGCGGGCTGTGGCGGTGATGCGGCGTGTGTGCTTGTCCAGGTAAACGTGCACAACCACATATTCGCCAGCGGTCATCTGGCGTTTTTCTTCGGAATACGGCAACAGCAAATCTTTCGGCAGGCCCCAATCAAGGAAAACACCGATGCTATTAATTTCGACAACTTTAAGACTGGCAAACTCACCGACTTGAACTTTTGGTTTTTCAGTGGTGGCAATTAACTTGTCAGCGCTGTCCAAATAAACAAATACGTTAAGCCAGTCTTCGTCTTCACTGGGAATATCTTTGGGAATATAGCGATTGGGCAACAGGATTTCCCCGTCGGCTCCGCCATCCAGATACAAACCAAAGTTAGTGTGTTTAACCACTTGCAAACTGTTGTAGCGACCGATTAAAGCCATGTCCAATACCCTCATTACGTGGGCAGCATTCTACCCGAGTTTGGCCCGGCAAATTGGAGCCGCGCAGCAAGGCTTTCACATTTTTTACAAAAGGCCTGATTTATCAAGGATTTTTGCCACGACCCAAGGACCACTCGTCAGCCCGGCGCGCCCTCAAGACCCTGCCGAATAGCCCAAACACAACCCGATGATATGAATTAAAACAGCGAGTTAGCGGGCGCTTAGAGTGTTGATTATGTGCAATGCCAAGGTACTTATAATATTTCAGGAGGATATTTAACAAGCAATTGTCAAGCATTTCAGTTACTATCGCTGGCCAAGTTATTTTCTACAGGTGAATAGCCGCCATGCGTGTAAAAGCATCCGCCAGCAAAGTAAAGCCAGCTCCCGCTGTTGAAACCAGTGATTCAATCAATGCGCAAATTGCCGCATTCTTGAAGTCCGGTGGCGAGATCCAGCAAATTGACAAAGGCGTCAGCGGCCAAACTTTCGGCGCATCCAAACAGATTTCGCTGGGTAAAAAGTAATACCCCCCGCTTTATAGTGGTCCTGATGCGCTTTGCCTTCCAAAGCGCTGGGACTCCTGAACCCCCTCCCCTCAAGAAATCGACGAACGGCCCCCATCTGCCGGCATACATCCGTATGCTTGAACCTGTCTAAACCAAGCCTTCGAGCCAATCACTGCATCCAGTTGTCAAGGGAGTGACCTATGCTCACACGAGCGTTACTGCTCACCGGCACATTGCTGTCCAGCGCAGCTGTCAACGCACAGGTGTTTTCACGCGAGCTGGGCGACTTCGACCTCAGAATGGGCACCCAGCCCAGCCGCAGCATGGCCCAAGGCCTGGTCAAGCCGACCAGCCCGGGTTCGACCTTCCATGGCGGCCTGGACCTCACGCACAACAGCGGCTGGTATGTCGGCCAATGGGCACCCACCATGGGCCTCAAGCCCGGCAGCAATCTGGAAGTCGACTCCTACCTCGGTTATAAACACCCGTTTGACCAGACTCTGAGCTATGAACTGGGGATGATTCATTACAGCTACCCCAAGGTCAGCCCGATGGACAGCCAGCAGTTTTATGCGGGGCTGACCGTGTTGGGCACGCGCTTTGGCGCAGCGTTCAGCAATGACCCGGATCGGCGCGACAGCACCGTGTTTGCCGATTTGGGCGCCAATCGCACGCTGGGCGTCGGGGTCAGCCTGAAATACACCACCCACCAACTGGGCACGCCGGTATCCATCGCCGATGGCGGCAGCGTGCGTACGTTCAATGATTGGTCGATCACCTTCTCACGGCCCTGGATGGGCGTGAACCTGAACGTGATCTACAGCGACTCCAGCCTCGATGGCGGTGATTGCTCAGCGTACTCGGGGCAAAACCCGCAATGCGATGGGTTACTGACGTTCAAGGCTGAACGTACGTTTTATTGAGAGAGGGGATTACAAAGCCGTCCCGTCTTCGACGCCGCGCTGTCGCGCATCAAACAGGCCACTGTAGTCGCTGACGAGGTACGAAGGCTGCGATCGGCCAGCGTGGTTTAACGGAGCCTCTTACGGCTTAGATCAAGATCAAAAGATCGCGAGCAAGCTCGCTCCTACAGGGTCTTATGAGCGAGCTTGCCTCGCGATCTTTTGCTCTTAAAAGACCGAGAGGCAAACCTTATCCGTAAACTTTACTCAGCAGCCGGAGCTTCTGGCTTGCGGCGCTTGAGCGGTGCCATGCCGTCCTTGCTGACCAGCGACAGGGCGTCGGTCTTTGGGCGGTTGGCGATTTTGCGCTTGGTCGGGGCCTTGGCGCCGGTCTTTTTCTTGTCGCCTTTGCCGTCAGTCTTTTTCTTCTTCACACCAACGGCTTTACCCGAAGCCTTGACCTTTTTCGGCCCGCTGTAGGTGCCTTTGACTTCTTTGATCACGCGACGCTCGAAGCTTTGCTTCAAGTAGCGCTCGATGCTGGACATAAGGTTCCAGTCACCGTGGCAGATCAGCGAGATCGCCAGACCGTCGTTACCGGCACGGCCAGTACGGCCAATGCGGTGAACGTATTCGTCGCCGCTGCGTGGCATGTCGAAGTTGATCACCAGATCCAGACCTTCAACGTCCAGACCACGGGCAGCCACGTCGGTAGCGACCAGAATTTTCACGCCGCCCTGCTTCAGGCGATCAATGGCCAGCTTGCGGTCTTTTTGGTCTTTCTCACCGTGCAAGACAAACGCCTTGTACTCCTGAGCCACCAGACGCCCGTAGATACGGTCAGCCATGGCGCGGGTGTTGGTGAAGACGATGGCTTTTTGATAAGTCTCATTGGCCAGCAACCAGTTCACGATTTGTTCTTTGTGCTGGTTGTGGTCAGCAGTGATCACTTGCTGACGCGTGGTAGCATTCAGCTGGCTGACCTGGTTGAGCTGCAAGTGCTCAGGGTTGTTCAAGACTTTACCGATCATGTCACGCAGGCCCGAACCACCGGTGGTGGCCGAGAACAACATGGTTTGCTGACGGTTCGGGCATTCGTCAACCAGACGCTGCACGTCTTCGGCGAAGCCCATGTCGAGCATGCGGTCAGCTTCGTCGAGCACCAGCACTTCAACTTCGTTGAGTTGCAGGTTGCCGGCGTTCAGTTGCTCAAGCAAACGGCCTGGCGTGCCGATCAGGATGTCAGGCACTTTGCGCAACATGGCGGCCTGTACTTTGAAGTCTTCACCGCCGGTAATCAGACCGGACTTGATGAACGTGAACTGCGCAAAGCGTTCAACTTCTTTCAAGGTTTGCTGCGCCAGCTCGCGGGTCGGCAGCAAAATCAACGCTTTGATGCTGACGCGGATTTTGGCTGGGCCAATCAGGCGATTGAGAATCGGCAGAACGAAAGCGGCGGTTTTGCCACTCCCGGTTTGAGCTGTAACCCGCAGGTCACGCCCCTCGAGCGCGAGCGGGATGGCCGCTGCTTGCACAGGCGTAGGCTCGACAAATTTAAGCTCGGCCACAGCTTTAAGCAGGCGTTCGTGCAGGGCGAAATCGGAAAACACGGGTGCTACCTCGAAGAAATGCGAAAAATCAGCGGCATAGAGTAACGGTTTCGAGCGCTCAGGCCGAGTTTCTTTGCACCAACGGCGCGAAACAAATGCTTTTTTAGGGTCTTTAGTCCAAAGACAGCCCCTAAATCGTCTTGAGATGGTCTAATCCCATGGCCATTTCTTTTGGGATAACGCTTTAACTTATGGATACTCAAACACTCTGGAGCGAATTTGAACGCCTTTGGGCCAACCTGGATCACTATCCTTGGCTGTCGTCCGTTCTGGGACTGATCGTATTGGTGAGCGTCGCCCTGCTCGCCGGTCACATTGCCCGCATCATTATCTTGCGCGTCACCAAGATGCTCGCCCGCCAGCCAGCCTTGCACTGGGTCAGCGATTTGCGCGAACACAAAGTGTTCCATCGCGTGGCGCAAATGACGCCGTCACTGATGATCCAGTTTGGCCGCAATTTGGTCCCGGACCTGAGCGACAACGGTCGCCAATTCCTCGGCAACCTGGCCCTGGCCATCACTATTTTTGTGTTGACGCGGGTCATCACCGCCCTGCTCGATGCCTTGCTCGACATCTACGCACGCACCAACTACGCCAAGACCCGGCCCATCAAGGGCTATATCCAGCTGGGCAAGATGCTGCTGTATGTGTTCTCGGCGATCATCATTGTCGCCACCCTGATCGACCGCTCGCCGATGCTCTTGCTCTCGGGTCTGGGCGCCATGTCTGCGGTGATTTTGTTGGTCTACAAAGACACCCTGCTGTCTTTTGTCGCCAGCGTTCAGTTGACCAGCAACGACCTGCTGCGAGTAGGCGACTGGATCGAAATGCCGCAAGTGGGTGCCGACGGCGACGTCATGGACATCACGCTGCACACCGTCAAAGTACAGAACTTCGACAAGACCATTGTCTCCATCCCGACCTGGCGCCTGATGTCCGAGTCGTTTAAAAACTGGCGCGGCATGCAGCAATCCGGCGGTCGACGGATCAAGCGCAGCCTGTTTATTGATGCCGCAGGCGTGGGGTTTCTGACCGACGAGCAGGAGCAGCGCCTGGAGCAAGTGCGCTTGCTGAGCGACTATCTGGCGCGCAAAAAAGCCGAACTCAAGAGCTGGAACGAAGCCCAGGGTAACGTCGCGGCGATGTCAGCCAACCGTCGACGCATGACCAACATAGGCACCTTCCGCGCCTACGCACTGGCCTACCTGCGAAGCCACGCGATGATCCAGCCCAACATGACCTGCATGGTGCGCCAGATGCAAGCCACACCCCAGGGCGTGCCACTTGAAATCTACTGCTTCACCCGCACCACGGTGTGGGACGAATACGAGCAAATCCAGGGCGATATTTTCGACTATCTGTTGTCGGTCTTGCCGGAGTTTGGCTTGAGCGTGTATCAACAGCCAAGTGGCAATGACTTGCGTCAGGGGCTGATGAACAAGATCAACCCGCCGCACATAGCAGCTGAAGACTGAGTCACGTGTAAGTCGCCGCAGCCAGTGATGACTGCGGCGACGTGGCAGCGTTAGCTGTGTTTGAACTGCGGGTCACCGCTCAGTTCGAACAACAACTCGATGCCTTCGGGCCAGTCACCCAGGCCACTCTCATGGTTGATGTGCCTGGCATTCTCCAACAGCTTTAATTCACTGCCCCACGCCTCACTGAAGGCTTTCGCACGCTCGACACTGACATAGGGATCATCCGTGCTGGCCACGGTTATCGAGTCAAAGGGCAGTTTCCCCAGGTGCATGGGTGCAAACCCTGACGTGCCTTGCGGATAACTCGGCGCTTCGGTGTCGCTGGGGGCTACCAGCAGCGCGCCACGAACACGGTTTTTGGCATCAGTGGGGTACTGCTGCGACCACGCCGCAATCAGGTTGCACGCCAGACTGTGCCCCACCAACACCACCGGTCGCTGGCTGGAAGTGACTTTGTCGTGTAATCGCTGAACCCATTCAGCGCACACCGGCGTGTTCCAATCGTCTTGCTTGACCCGTTTCAGACCGCTGTACTTCTTCTCCCAGCGCGTTTGCCAGTGATCGTCCCCCGAATTATTCAGGCCCGGCAAGATCAACACTTTAACTGTCATTCCCACTCCCCTTTGAGGCGTTAGATAGGGTCTGATGACGTTTCATTGCGGTCGCGACGAGACGTCAACAGACCTTGGGCCTTAAGGACCTTAGCCCCTGATAGCCTTGCGGTCTAGCCGGCTGATCCACACGGCCAGCAGAATCACCGTGCCGCCCAACATTAACCTGCCCAACGGTTCGTGCTGGTTCCAGATCAGCAGGTTCAGCAGCAAACCCACCGGTACATGCAGGTTGTTCATCACCGCCAGGGTGCCGCCGCTGACCAGGCACGCGCCTTTGTTCCACCAGTACATGCCCAGCGCCGTCGACACCAGGCCCAGAAACAGCAACACGCCCCACTGCAACGGTGCGTCGGGCAAAAAGTGCGCTTTGCCAAACAGCAGGAAAGCCGGCAACACCACAATCAGGGCGCCGACATAAAAGAACCCGAACCGCCGGTAGCCCGGCAGCTCACTCGGATAGCGCAGCACCAGACGCCGGTACAGCACCTGACCAGCGGCATACGTAAAGTTGGCCAGTTGCAGCAGCAGGAAGCCTTTGAAGAAGTCCGGGCTGATGCTGTCGAACCGAATCACCGCAGCCCCGCCAACGGCCACCAGCGCAGCCACTAGCGCCCATGGATTGAAGCGCCGGTTCAGCGCATCTTCAATCAGGGTGACGTGCAGCGGCGTAAGGATGGTGAACAGCAGCACCTCGGGCACCGTGAGCACGCGAAAGCTCAGGTACAGGCAGACGTAGGTGATACCAAACTGCAGGGCGCCAATCAGCAGCATGCCGCGCATAAAGCCGGGTTCGACCTGGCGCCAGCGTGTCAGCGGGATAAAGACCAGACCGGCCAGCACCACACGCACCAGCACGGCGAAGTAACTGTCGACGTGCCCCGCCAGATACTCGCCAATCAGGCTGAAGGAAAACGCCTGAATCAGCGTCACAACTAGCAAATAACCCATAAATCTCTCGCCCGGTATTGAGTGGACGCGACCTTAGCGGTTTTTCAGCACGCTGCGCTATCGGCCCGTAAACCGCAGGCAAAAAAAACCCGATCCAGCGTAGGGCTGATCGGGCGATAGCACTCAAAGAAAGTGCCAAGGGAGGTTCGATGCGCGAACCGCTTGCTTGAAGGAGCAGTGAAGCGAATTAAGCCATGCAACGATTATCTGTTGATTAACAGACCGGCTCAGGCCACATCTGAAAGCCTGGCTTTGGCTTGGTTCAACCCTTTTTCCTGGAAGTCGCCGCCCAGGTTCATGCCCTCGGCATGGATAAAGGTCACGTCATGAATGCCCACAAAGGCCAGTACTTGGCGCAGGTACGGTTCTTGGTGGTCTGCGGTGCTACCCGCATATATCCCGCCGCGTGCGGTGAGCACGTATGCTTTTTTCCCGGTGAGCAGACCCTGGGGGCCTGTCTCGGTGTATTTGAAGGTCAGGCCGGCGCGCAACACATGGTCCAGCCAGGCTTTGAGGGTGCTGGGGATGGCAAAGTTGTACATCGGCGCCGCCAGCACCAACACGTCAGCCGCCAGCAACTCGTCGGTCAGCTCATTGGAGCGCTGCAAAGAAGCCTGTTCAGCGGCGTTACGCTGCGCCTCGGGCTTCATCCAGCCTCCCAGCAAATCAGCATCCAGATGCGGCACCGGGTTCACAGCCACATCGCGAGTGGTCAGGCGATCAGCCGGATGAAGGGTTTTCCAGTGACTGATGAACTGCTGTGTCAGCTCGCGGGAAAATGAATCCTGTTGGCGAGCGCTGCTTTCGATGATCAGAACATTAGACATGGGCGGTAGGCTCCATCTGTGAAGGCTGTAAGGCGATGGAGTGAATCCTAGAGGGCATTTCATTGATGAAAAAGCGTAAATATCTGCTACAACCTATCTATAAATTTGTTTATTAATGAGTACCCTGTACATCAGGCTGCGGCCACACAACGACTCGTTACCAAAGGAATACAACGTGAAAGCGCCCCGCGTGACCCTTGACCAATGGCGCACGCTGCAAGCGGTGGTCGACCATGGCGGCTTTGCGCAAGCTGCTGAGGTGCTGCATCGCTCGCAGTCGTCTGTCAGTTACACCGTTGCTCGCATGCAAGACCAACTCGGCGTGCCGCTGTTACGCATCGACGGGCGCAAAGCCGTGCTCACCGAAGCCGGCGGCGTTTTATTACGGCGTTCGCGCCAGTTGGTCAAACAAGCCAGCCAGCTTGAAGACCTCGCCCACCACATGGAGCAAGGCTGGGAAGCCGAAGTGCGGCTGGTGGTTGATGCCGCCTACCCGAATGCACGGCTGGTGCGCGCCTTGACCGCTTTTATGCCGCAGAGCCGTGGCTGTCGTGTGCGGCTGCGCGAAGAAGTCCTGTCGGGCGTCGAAGAAGTGTTGCTGGAAGGCGTGGCCGACCTGGCCATCAGCAGTTTCAATATTCCGGGCTACCTGGGCACAGAACTGAGCACCGTCGAATTCATTGCCGTGGCCCATCCCGATCACGCCTTACATCGCATGCAACGGGTGCTGCACTTCCAGGACCTTGAAAGCCAGTTGCAAGTGGTGATTCGCGACTCGGGCCGCCAGCAACCCCGCGACGTAGGCTGGCTGGGCTCTGAGCAACGCTGGACGGTCGGCAGCCTGGCCACGGCCGCCGCCTTTGTGGGCAGTGGCCTGGGCTTTGCCTGGCTGCCCCGGCACATGATCGAGCGCGAACTCAAAGAGGGTGTGCTCAAAGCGTTGCCACTGGATCAGGGCGGTGACCGCCACCCGGTGTTTTACTTGTACGCCAACAAGGACAAACCGCTGGGCCCGGCGACACAAATACTGGTGGAGTTGTTGCGCACCTTTGATACCGCCCCCCTGGACGCAGCCTTTGCTGCCCCTGAGCAGGCATAAAGCAAAGATTGCAGCCATGACAGCGGTGGGCAGGAACATCGATCCCGAATATCCTGTCCAAGCTTCGCGGCTGGCCATTCATCAGTGCCAACCTCATCACATCACCTATTCAACACACAGCGCGTGCGTTCTCGGACGCAGCTGCTTCTACTTTTCAGGACTTTTGACTTATGTTGAAAAAAATTGCCTTTGCTGCCAGCGCCCTGCTCTTCGCCGCCAACCTGATGGCTGCAACGCCTGCGGCAAACAAAGCGACACCAGCGCAAAAAGCACCCCATGTACTGTTGGATACCAGCAACGGCCAGATTGAAATCGAACTGGACCCCGTCAAGGCACCGATCAGCACCAAAAATTTTCTGGATTACGTTGATAGCGGCTTTTACAACAACACTATTTTCCACCGTGTTATCCCCGGCTTCATGGTGCAAGGCGGCGGGTTCACCTCCCAGATGACGCAAAAAACAACCCGCGACCCAATCAAGAACGAAGCTGGCAACGGCCTGCACAATGTGCGCGGCACCTTGTCGATGGCACGTACCTCCAATCCGAACTCCGCGACCAGCCAGTTCTTTATCAATGTGGCTGACAATGCGAATCTCGATCAAGGCAGTAACGCTGGGTACGCGGTATTCGGCAAGGTGGTTAAAGGCATGGACGTGGTTGACGTAATCGTCAATTCGCAGACGACCACCAAAAGCGGTATGCAGAACGTGCCAATCGATCCTGTTTACATCAAGTCTGCCAAACGCATCGACTAAGCCTAATCGCTTCGCATGCTGCGGGGAGCTTGACCGGCCCAGGCCGGTCACACCACTAAAGGAGAGCCCGCTCAGCGGGCGTCAGTGACCATGCTTTATCGTCGTTTTGAACAACTGATCGATATTTTTCGCGAAGCCCCCAGCGCCGAACCGCCCAACACTGTTTGGGCGTTTTACATCTATTACCTGCGCCAGGTCTGGCCACTGTTTGCCGCCTTGCTGGTCGTCGGGCTGGTCGCCGCCTTGATTGAAGTCTCGCTGTTCAGTTACTTGAGCACCCTGATCGATCTGGCCCAGGGTACGCCCAACACTGAGTTTTTCAGCATTCACAGCGGTGAGCTGATCTGGATGGCCGTGGTGGCGCTGATCATTCGCCCGGTATTCTTCGGCCTGCATGATCTGCTTGTGCACCAGACCTTGAGCCCGAGCATGACCAGCATGATTCGCTGGCAAAACCACAGCTATGTGCTCAAGCAAAGCCTCAACTTTTTCCAGAACGATTTCGCCGGGCGTATTGCCCAGCGCATTATGCAAACCGGCAACTCGCTGCGTGACTCTGCGGTGCAGGCCGTCGATGCGTTGTGGCACGTGTTGATCTACGCCATCAGTTCGCTGGTGCTGTTTGCCGAAGCGGACTGGCGGCTGATGATCCCGCTGCTGACCTGGATCGTGCTCTACATCGGCGCGTTGTATTACTTCGTGCCACGGGTCAAGGAACGCTCGGTGGTGTCTTCGGATGCGCGCTCTAAATTGATGGGCCGGATCGTTGACGGTTACACCAACATCACCACCCTCAAGCTGTTTGCCCACACCAATTACGAGCAGCAGTACGCCCGCGAAGCGATCATCGAACAAACCGAAAAAACCCGGCTGGCAAGCCGCGTCGTGACCAGCATGGACGTGACCATCACCTCCATGAACGGCCTGCTGATTGTCAGCACCAGCGGCCTTGCGCTGTGGTTGTGGAGCCAGTCACTGATCAGCGTGGGCGCCATTGCGCTGGCCACTGGCCTGGTGATTCGTATCGTCAACATGTCTGGCTGGATCATGTGGGTGGTCAACGGCATTTTTGAAAACATCGGCATGGTCCAGGACGGTCTGCAGACCATCGCCCAACCCGTTACGGTCAAGGACAAGGACAACGCGCCACGCCTGAAGGTCGATCGCGGTGAAGTGCGTTTTGAACACGTGGACTTTCACTACGGCAAACAGAGCGGGATCATTAGCGACCTGAATCTGGTGATCAAACCCGGCGAAAAAATCGGCTTGATCGGACCGTCCGGGGCGGGCAAATCGACGCTGGTAAACCTGCTTTTGCGCCTGTATGACCTGCAAGGCGGGAAAATTCTGATAGACGGTCAGAATATCGCCGAAGTGACGCAAGAAAGCCTGCGCGAACAGATAGGAATGATCACTCAGGACACGTCTTTGCTGCACCGTTCGATCCGCGACAACTTGCTGTATGGCAAGCCGGACGCCACCGACGATGAACTCTGGGCAGCCGTGCGAAAAGCCCGTGCCGATGAGTTTATTCCTGCACTTTCCGATGCTCAGGGACGTACCGGTTTTGACGCCCATGTGGGCGAGCGCGGGGTCAAATTGTCAGGTGGTCAGCGCCAGCGCATCGCTATAGCACGGGTGTTACTGAAGAATGCGCCGATTCTGATCATGGACGAAGCGACCTCGGCGCTGGACTCCGAAGTCGAAGCCGCGATCCAGGAAAGTCTCGAAACCTTGATGCAAGGTAAAACCGTGATTGCCATCGCTCACCGGCTTTCAACCATCGCCCGCATGGACCGTTTGGTAGTCCTCGAAAAAGGTCAGATTGCCGAGTCCGGCACCCACGCCGAACTGCTCGCCCATGGCGGTTTGTATGCCCGCCTGTGGCAACACCAAACGGGTGGATTTGTCGGCCTCGATTAAATCCCCTGTTCGACACTCCACCTGCTGCCAAACCGGCGAGAATCAGGCCTGCCGGTATGGCAGCGCCGTTCTCGCCTCTTCGGCATAGGCCAGCACGCCCTCTCGCTCACGCGCCAGAAAATCACTGACAGCGGCTTTCAAGCCCTGATGGCGCAGGTAATGCCAAGAGTGCGTGATCACTGGTTCAAAGCCGCGTATCAGCTTGTGCTCGCCCTGAGCGCCGGCATCAAACCGCTGGATGCCGTGAGCAATGGCGTAATCCATGCCCTGGTAAAAACAGGTTTCGAAATGCAAACGGTCGAACTCGGCCAGACAGCCCCAGTAACGACCATACAAGCTGCCGCCCCCGATCAGGCTAAAAGCCATGGCTACCGGGGTTGAGCCTTGTTTGGCCAGGACCACGCGAATCGCTTCGGGCATGCGCTCGGCCAGCAAGCTGAAAAATTCACGGGCTAGGTACGGCGTCTGGCGTCGCACCGCATAGGTGTTGGCGTAACAGGCGTAGACAAAATCCCACTGCGCCTCGGTCACCTGCTGGCCCTCCAGCCATTCGAACTCGAACCCCTGCCCCGCCACTTGTTCGCGCTCTTTGCGCATTTGCTTGCGCTTGCGCGAACTCAGAACGTCGAGAAAATCCTGAAAATCGCGGTACTCGCGGTTTTGCCAATGGAACTGACAACCCAACCGTTGCAACCAACCGGGCTGTTGCGCCAACGCGGTATCCGCAAGCGCATCGGTGAAGTTGATGTGCGCGCTGGACAGCCCTTCGATCTCCAGATAACCGGGCAAAGCGGCCAATAATTCAAAACCGTCTTCAGGCCGTGCGGCCAGCAATCGCGGGCCACTGACCGGGCTGAAAGGCACTGCGGTCAGCAGTTTTGGGTAGTACTCGATCCCGGCCCGTTCACACGCATTGGCCCATTCGTGATCGAACACGTACTCGCCGTAGGAATGCCATTTTCGGTAACTGGGCAATGCCGCCAGCACGCGATCGTTTTCAACGTGCAGCAGGTGTTCAGACTGCCAGCCGGAATGCGGGCCCAGGCTGCCACTGTCCTCCAGCGCACTGAGGAATCCATGGCGAAGGAACGGTTGCGCCACCGGCACCAGCGCATCCCATTGCTCGGCCGAGATGGCGGACAGGCTGTCCAGACGTTGTAACGGCATTCAAAAGCCCCGGGCTATTGCGTTAGAACGGCGATGTTAGCACCCGCTTATGACACTGCGCCTTTTACATTTCAACACAATGGCTGGACCCGTTAGAAACCCACGCCTGCAGATGAGTCGATTCAGCTCGAGAGTGCGTTGTCACAGAGTTGCTATCACTGTGCCACTTTTCTGTCATATCCAATCGTGATACTGGCGCCGCTTCTTAGAAGTCGGGGTTATGAGTGAGCGCTTATCAACCCACGTAAACATCATATTAGCGAGCCCATAAGGGCCGAGTGTTTTTGGGGTGGCAACGTCCATCTCACTACTGGGAGATTCATATGCGTCTTGTTTCTACACGGATTGCGGCGGGACTGTGTGGCGGGCTGGTATTAGGCATGAGTGTTCCAGCAAGCGCTGGCGTTGATGCAAAACTACTGGAAATGCTCAAGGCAAACGGCTCTATTTCTGCGGCGCAGTACGCCGAACTGCAAACCGAGTTGACCAGCGAGAAACAAGCTCAACAAGAAGCCGCTGCAGACCAGGTTAAAAAATCTGACCTCAGCGCTTTCGAACAAAAAGTGGCCTGGGCTGCCAAAACCGAATTCAAGGGCGATGTTCGGGTCCGTCAGGAAACCGTCAAAATTGATGGCGAATCCGATGGCAAAAACCGTGACCGCCAACGTATTCGTGCTCGCCTGGGTGCTTACACCGAAATCAACCCGCAAGTGAACACCGGCATCCGTATCGCCACCGGCGGCAGCGACGACGCACGCTCCACCAACCAGGACCTGGACAACTACTTCGACAAGAAGCAGCTGTGGCTGGACATGGCTTACGTTGACTATCACCCGACAGCGATCAAAAACCTGCACCTGGTGGGCGGCAAGATGCCACAACAGTGGGTCAGCATGGGCGACGTGATCTGGGATAGCGACATCAACCCTGAAGGTGTGTCTGCCTCCTACAAAACCAACCTGGGCAGCAGCGGCGTCGAAGTGTTCGGCAGCACCGGCTACTACACCCTCAAAGACAACGTGAACGGCGATGGCGTGCAGTTCAAAAATGACTTGAGCATGTATGCCGGCCAGTTGGGTGCACGTTTCGCACCGACCGACAGCCTGAAAGTGACCCTGGGTGGTAGCGTTTACGGCTTCCACAACGACGAAGACAGCCGCTGCCCAACCACCGGCACCAAGACCACGCCGTGCGCCCTGGCCGTTAACGGCAACAGCACCAGCGAGTTCCGCCTGTGGGAAGGCTTCGGTCAGGTCGACATCGCCAACCTGCCGGTTCCGCTGTCGTTGTACGGCCAATACGTGCACAACTCCGAGACCGACAGCGATCAGGACGACGCCTGGTTGGTGGGTTTCAAGAGCAAGCTCAACGCCTTCAGCCTGGACTACAACTACCGCGACGTTCAGCGTAACGCTGTGGTCGGCGCCTTCACTGACTCTGACTTCGCCAACGGCACTACCGGCTCTCGCGGTCACAAGTTCAAAGTGGGTTACGAAATCGACAAGAACTTTGGTGTCGGCGTGACGTACTTCCTGACCAAGGCTGACTACGCAACCTCCACCCAGAAAGATGCCAGCACCAACACGCTGCAACTGGACGTAGAAGCCAAGTTCTAAACCGTTTCACGCAACAAACAAGCCGCTGAACGCTTTCACCGGCTTGTGTTAACCCGCAGTGCGCGAATGCCGTCGGTCCCCATCACATCCCCGACGGCATTCGCGCTTGCGCCTTACCGCTGACGCGATTGCTCGCTCAGCATCCGTTCAACCGTCGCGTCCAGGTCAATGGGCAGCGGTTCGGGCAGCGCCTTCAACGTGGCACTCATCAAGCGCATTTGCCGGATAAAGCGCCGACAATTGGGGCAAAACAGCAAATGATGGCGCATCTGCAAACGCTCACGAACACTCAACTGCCGGTCCATGTGGTCACTTGATCGCGCAACGTATTGCTTGCAGCTCAACATTCGCCGGTCTCCTCGAAATGCTCCACGGTCGCAAAGACTTTAAGCCGGGCACGATGCACCAGCACTCGGGCATTAGAGAGCGATATATCGAGAAGATTACAAATCTGCTCCAACTCCAGCCCCTGGCGTTCACGCAATACCAGCACCGAGCTTTGCAGTTGCGGCAGGCTGAGCAACGTGCGCTCAAGGCATTCACGCAACTCTTGTTCCGTGAGCAGCGCTTCCGGTGTGTCCTGATGCCAGGCATAAGGCCCCAACAACCAGTGGCCATCGCTGGCAAAACGCTCATCATCAACCGTACCGTGGGGTGACGGCAGGTCGTCGAGCAAGACTTCGCGACGATTGTGTTTAAGGCGGGTTTTGGCGGCGTTGGCGGTGATGGTCAACAGCCAGGTTTTGAGGCTGGAACGGCCTTCGAACCCGCGCAGGTTGCGCACCACTGACAACCAGGCGTCCTGAACGACTTCATCGGCATGCCGACTGCCGACAATCGCATAAGCCACGGCGAGCATGGCCCCTTGGTAGGTACTGACCAACTGCCGAAAAGCCTGTTGCTCACCGGCGAGCAGGCGCTGGAGTATTTCAGAGTCGTCAGCAGCAGCCATTAACGCTCCCGGGGCAGAATCAACCACCCTGGTGGGAGCGGGCTTGCTCGCGATGCAAACAACGCGGTGCTCAAGACAAACCGAGCTGCCTGAATCGCGAGCAAGCCCGCTCCCACAGGATGTGGCTTTGAGCGTGGATCAGCGTTTGCGCAGGATCACGCTGCCTATCGAGTAGCCGGCACCGAACGAGCTGAGTACCGCCAGCGAACCACTGGCCAGATCATCCTGGTAAGTGTGGAAGGCAATCACGGAACCGGCAGAACTGGTGTTGGCGTAGGTATCAAGGATCACCGGCGCTTCTTCAACCGACGCTTCGCGGCCCAGCAGGCGCTTGACGATCAGGTGGTTCATGCTCAGGTTGGCCTGGTGCAGCCAGAAGCGTTTGACGTCCGCCACTTCGACTTTGTTTTCTTCCAGGTGCTGGCCGATCAGCTCCGCCACCATCGGGCAGACATCACGGAATACCTTGCGGCCTTCCTGCACGAACAGCTTGTCCGGGCTGTCGGGGTTTTCGTCCGAAGCACGGTTGAGGAAGCCAAAGTTGTTGCGGATATTGTTCGAGAAGGTGGTCAGCAGTTTGGTGCTGACGATGTCGAATTGATGACTGGAAGTCGCCAGATCAGCGCGCTCAACCACAATGGCGGTGGCCGCATCGCCAAAAATAAAGTGGCTGTCGCGGTCACGGAAGTTCAAGTGACCGGTGCACACTTCCGGGCTTACAAGCAGCACCGCGCGAGCCTGACCCAGTTGCACGCTGTTGCTGGCCGTCTGCAGACCGAAGGTCGCTGACGAGCACGCCACGTTCATGTCAAAACCGAAACCCTGAATGCCCAACGCCTGTTGCACTTCGATGGCGATGGCCGGGTACGGGCGCTGCAGGTTTGAGCAGGCCACGATCACGCCGTCGATATCTGCGGCAGTCTTGCCGGCCCGCTCCAGCGCTTGCCTGGCGGCACCGACGGCCATTTCGCAGAGCACGGACATCTCGTCGTTGGAACGCTCAGGCAAACGCGGGCGCATACGTTGCGGGTCAAGGATGCCGTCCTTGTCCATCACAAAGCGGCTTTTGATACCTGAAGCTTTTTCGATAAAGGCAGCGCTGGACTCGGCCAGAGGCTCGATGTCACCGGCCTCGATAGCGTCAGCGTTGTCGGCGTTGAACTGTTGCACATACGCGTTGAAGGACTGCACCAACTCTTCGTTGGAAATGCTGTTGGCCGGGGTATACAGGCCGGTGCCGCTGATGACGACGTTATACACGGTCGTTCCTCTTATTCTGTTCAAGCCGAAAATAATCGTGTCAGGTAGTTATAGCCGCGAAGTTTGCCATAAATGGCAACATTTGGCCTGATTTGCCGAATTATGAAAACACCTCATCCGGCAGGATCGAGCTTAAGCGTCCACCAGACTCCATTGCTTGCTCAACCGCTTATCCGAAATCGGCACTTTGGTGCCCAGTTGCTGGCCAAACAGCGACACGCGATATTCCTCTAGCCACCAGCGATAGAACTCCAGTTGCGGGTCGCGCTTGCCTTCCTGAGCATGCTTGGCAGCACGCGCCTGGTACTGGGCCCACAAACCTGCCAGCTCAGCACTCCAGACCCGGTCTTTCTGCACCTGACCCGGCAGTTTTTCCAGGCGCATTTCAATGGCCTTGAGGTAGCGCGGCAGCTCTTTGAGCCACTGCGCCGGGGTTTCGCGCACAAAGCCCGGATACACCAAATGGCTCAGTTGCTGCTTGATGTCATTCAGGGCCACCGCCTGGGCCAGATCAATCTTGCCTTTGAAGCGCTTTTGCAGCCCGTGCCACAGCTTGAGAATGTCCAGCGTCAGTTTGGCCAGCTTCTCTGCGTGCTCGGTCAAGGCACCGCGCTTGCGCTCGGCCAACGACGCCAGCCCCGCACCATCACGCGGCAACGTCGCTTCGCCCTCAAGGATGCAGCTGTCGAGGCTGGCCAACAGGATGTCTTCGACCAGGCTCTCGACTCTGCCCAGCTCGCGGTACAACAGGCCCAGTTCGGTCTGGCCCGGCAACTTGCTGCGCAAGAACTTGGCAGGTTCAGCCAACTGCTGCATCAGCAAACGCTGCAAGGCCCGGCGGTGCTGATACTCAGCCTCGGCAGGCGTTGAGAAGCGCCCTTCCTTGACGGTATTGCCCTCTTCCACCAGCGCCGGGTAGACGGTCATCGACAGCCCGGCGATCTTTTGCTGGGTTTTCTCGGCCACAGGCGCAAAGACTTTGGCTTCGACAGGCTGCTGGCTTTTGGCTGTTTGCGGCACCGCCAAAGCAGCCTGACTGGCTTGTGCAAAGCGTGCCGTCAGTTCGGCAAGGTCACGACCTTCACCCAGGAACTTACCGTCGCCATCGACAATTTCGAGGTTCATCTTCAGATGACTCTCAACCTGCTGCGCGGCTTCGGCCCACGCTTCGTCAGTCACCCGTGCGCCGGTCATGCGCAACAGTTCACGGCCCAATGCCTGCGGCAGCGAACCTTCAGCAAAGGTCATGCGTTGCAGCGCGGCTTTGACGAAGTCCGGCACCGGGACGAAGTTTTTGCGCAAGGCCTTGGGCAAACTGCGCACCAGGGCAATGCATTTGGCTTCGATCATGCCCGGCACCAGCCACTCCAGGCGCTCTGGCGGCAAGACCGGCAACAAGGGCGCCGGCACTTTAACCGTCACCCCGTCACGCGGGTGATTGGGTTCAAAGTGGTAACTCAATTCGAGGGTCAAATCCCCCAAGTGCAGGGTGTTCGGGTAGTGCTTGGCAGTGATTTCGGTGGCTTCGCGAGCCAGCACGTCCTCTTCGCGCATGATCAGCAACTGCGGGTCTTTTTGGCTATTGACCCGGTACCAACTGTCAAACGTCGCGGTCTGGTGAATCTCGGCCGGCAGACGTGCGTCGTAAAACGCATAGAGGGTTTCTTCGTCAGCCAGAATGTCACGCCGCCGCGCCTTGGCTTCCAGCTCATCGAGCTGTTCGAGCAGTTTGGCGTTGGCGCTCAGGCACTTGGCCCGCGACTGAATCTCGCCGCGCACCAGCCCTTCTCGGATAAACAACTCACGTGACAGCACCGGATCAATCGGGCCGTAATGCACCGCGCGCCGACCGACCACAATCAACCCGTACAGGGTGATCTGCTCGTAGGCCACCACTTGCCCGCGTTTCTTTTCCCAATGCGGCTCAAAGTAGTTCTTTTTGATCAAGTGCCCCGCCAGCGGCTCGATCCAGTCAGGTTCAATCTTGGCCACCATTCGCGCATAGAGCTTGGTGGTTTCGACCAGCTCGGCAGTCATCAGCCATTGCGGGCGTTTTTTGCCCAGGCCCGACGACGGGTGGATCCAGAAGCGACGCTGACGCGCGCCCAAGTAATCGCCGTCTTCAGTTTTCTGCCCGATCTGGCTGAGCAAACCGGACAACACCGCTTTGTGCAGTTTTGGATAGTCGGCCGGCTCTTTATTGACGCTGAGCTGCATGTCGCGGCAGATCAAACTCAATTGGCGGTGCGAATCGCGCCACTCGCGCAGCCGCAGATAATTCAGGAAGTTCTTGCGGCACCAATTGCGCAGCGGGCTCGCGGTCAAGGCCTGGCGTTGCTCTTCAAAGCCGCGCCACACATTGATCAGCGCGGCAAAGTCCGAGTCCACGTCTTTCCACTGTGCGTGGGCCTGATCCGCAGCCTGCTGACGCTCGGGCGGGCGCTCACGCGGGTCTTGCACCGACATGGCACTGGCGACGATCAACACTTCCTGCAAGCTGCCCAGCTTGGCGGCTTCAAGCAACATGCGGCCCATGCGCGGGTCCACCGGCAAGCGCGCCAGTTGGCGGCCCAGGGGCGTCAGCTGGTTCTCGCGGTTAACCGCTGACAGCTCTTGCAGCAGGTTGAAACCGTCGGTAATGGCCTTGCCATCCGGCGGCTCGATAAACGGAAACGCGGTAATTTCGCCCAGACGCAGGTGCAGCATCTGCAAGATAACGGCTGCAAGGTTGGTCCGCAGAATCTCGGGATCGGTAAATTCCGGGCGACCGTTGAAGTCTTCCTCGGCGTACAGGCGCACGCAGATCCCCGGCTCGACCCGTCCGCAGCGGCCTTTACGCTGATTGGCGCTGGCTTGGGAAATAGCTTCGATCGGCAGGCGCTGCACCTTGGCCCGATAGCTGTAACGGCTGATGCGCGCGGTGCCGCTGTCAATCACATAGCGGATGCCCGGAACGGTCAACGAGGTTTCTGCAACGTTGGTCGCCAGCACCACGCGACGCCCCGGATGCGACTGGAATATCCGTTGTTGCTCGGCCGGAGACAGGCGCGCATACAAAGGCAGAATTTCGGTGTGCTTGAGTTGCGCCTTGCGCAGCATCTCGGCGGCATCGCGGATCTCGCGCTCGCCGGGCAAAAACACCAGCACGTCGCCGGGGCTTTTACGCTCGCTGCGCTCATGGGCGGCGATCTCATCGAGGGTGGCGATGATCGCCTGGTCGACACTCAAGTCCTCCTCGACACTGTTGCCCTCTTCGTCCTGCTCGGAGGTCAGCGGGCGGTACCAGGTTTCGACCGGGAAGGTACGGCCGGACACTTCAACAATCGGCGCATCGTTGAAGTGTTTGGAAAAACGCTCCAGGTCGATGGTGGCCGAGGTGATGATGACTTTGAGGTCCGGACGCCGTGGCAGCAGGATCTTCAGATAACCGAGCAAAAAGTCGATGTTCAGACTGCGCTCGTGGGCTTCGTCGACGATGATCGTGTCATAGCGCTCGAGGTAACGGTCGTGCTGGGTTTCGGCCAGCAGTATGCCGTCGGTCATCAGCTTGATCAGGGTGTTGGAATCACTCTGATCCTCAAACCGCACTTGATAGCCGACCAGCGCCCCCAGCGGCGTGCCCAGTTCTTCAGCGACCCGGCTGGCAACACTGCGCGCAGCAATCCGGCGAGGCTGGGTGTGACCGATCAAGCCGTGCTGGCCGCGGCCAATTTCGAGGCAGATTTTCGGCAATTGAGTGGTTTTACCCGAACCGGTTTCACCGGCCAGAATCAACACCTGATGCTTGAGCAACGCCGCCTTGATCTCGTCGCGCTTGGCTGCAATCGGCAGATTTTCGTCATAACGAACCAACGGCACGCTGGCTGCTCGCGCAGTGACCTGCGCGCATGAGGCCTGCACACGCTCGGCCCAGGCCGCCAGCTTGGCGTCATCAGGCTTCTTGCGCAGCTCATGCAACTGCCGACGCAACTTGTGGCGGTCGGCAATCATGGCGTGATCAAGGTTTTTCAACAGTTGGTTGATAGCAGGCGATTCGTCAGTCATCAGGTGCGCAAAAGTCTTGGTAAAGGCAGGCGGCGATTGTCGCAGATTTAAGCGGTTGTGCACGAATCTGTAGGAATTGCGCGCAACCATTGCCTTGCTGCCTGCATCCCCTACACTGCGCGGCTTAATCCTTGTAAGAGAAACCTTGTGAGATTCGCAGATTTTGTACGCATGCTGTCGTTGGCCGGCATTTGGGGCGCCAGTTTCCTGTTTATGCGAATCATCGCGCCAGTGCTCGGCTCTATTCCCACCGCATTTTTCAGGGTTTCGATTGCCGCTACCGGCTTGCTGGTGATGTTGGTGCTGATGCGCGTCAGCTGGAACTTCGGCGGCAAGTTGAAGGTGGTGTTGATCCTGGGTGTGATCAACTCCGGGTTGCCTGCCACGTTGTATTCGGTTGCGGCGCAAGTATTGCCCGCGGGGTATTCGGCCATCTTTAATGCGACCACGCCGCTGATGGGCGTATTGATTGGCGGACTGTTTTTCAGCGAACAACTCACCCTCACCAAGCTGGCCGGGGTATTTCTCGGGTTATTTGGCGTCGGGGTGTTGACCGGTGCCGGGCCGGTGGCCTTTGACCTGAACTTGCTGATGGGCGCCCTCGCCTGCCTGCTGGCGACGATCTGCTATGGCTTTGCGGGCTTTTTGGCGCGCCGCTGGCTGGACCAACAAGGCGGGCTTGACCCGCGCCTTTCGGCCATGGGCAGCATGCTCGGGGCGACCTTGTTTCTGCTGCCGTTGTTTGGTCTGAGCCTGCTCAATCAACCACCAGCCGATTGGGGCGGTGCACGGGTATGGTTGTCGTTGATGGGGCTTGGGCTGGTGTGCACAGCCTTTGCCTACATCTTGTTCTTCCGTTTGCTGACCAACATCGGCCCGGTCAAATCCATGACCGTGACCTTTATGACCCCGCCCTTCGGGATCTTGTGGGGCGCCTTGTTTCTGGGCGAACCGCTGTCAATCGCGCACCTGTACGGCGGACTGCTGATCGCCGCAGCGTTGTGGCTGGTGCTCAAGCCCAATAAAAATGCCCTGTAGGAGCGAGCTTGCCTCGCGATCTTTTAAAAGATCAAAAGATCGCGAGCAAGCTCGCTCCTACAGGGCGATGCGGGTTAACGGGTAGTTTTACGGAACACGAAGACCAGTCCGATGATGATCAAGGCCATGCCGAGCACACTCAGCAAGGCCAGTTTGTTGCCAAAGATCAGGTAGTCCATGACTGCTGTGACCGCAGGTACCAGGTAGAAAAGGCTGGTGACGTTCACCAGATTGCCCCGGGCGATCATCCGGTACAACAGCAAGGTCGCCAGCACCGACACCACCAAGCCCATCCACAACACCGGCACCACAAAGCCTGCGCCGTGTTCAAAGTGGAACGGTTGAAACGGCACAAACACCGCGCACAACAGCAACCCGGCCAAGTATTGCAACGGCAATGTACCCAGCGGGTTCTGGGTAATGCGTTTTTGCATCAAAGTGCCCGCCGTCATGCTCGCCAACGCCAACAACGCACAGAGCATTCCACCCCAGGACAAACCGGCCAGACCAATGTTTTGGTACACCACCAGAATCAAGCCAGTCAGCCCCAGCATGAGCCCCAACGAACGGCTAAAAGAGTGACGACGCTCCAGAATCACCGCCGTCAGGATCGGCTGCACACCCATCACCGTGGCCATGACGCCGGGCGTGACCTTGAGGTCCAGCGCCAGCAGATAAAAAATCTGATACGCGCCCAGCAGCACCGTCCCGGTGGCCAGTGCATAACCAATGGCTTTGGCGCCGCGTGGCATCTGCAGTTTCATCGACGGGATCAACAGCACCAGCGCCAGCAGAGCGATGGCAAAACGAATCAACAGAAAGGCAAAGGGCGAAGCATGGGCCAACCCCCACTTGGAGAAAATCGCACCGCTGCTCCACAGCAGTACAAACAGGCTCGTGGACGCCGCCGCAAACGCGGATTCTTTAGAAATCGAAAGCATGGGTAACACCTGTCATCAGACATAAAAAGCCAACACAGCCGAAGCTGAAGTTCAATGGTTTTTTAGACGGGTACGGGCAGCCGAAAGCTCTGCTTAGCCCGCAACACCAACACCCGGTGGCGAAACAACGACGTTCACCACGGTGCGGCTGACAGGAGGGGGATAGTGGCTGATCTGCACAGGCTGTTTGCCCCCGCACGGCATCACGCCAGCAAAGACTGCTGGAACGACAACGCTGTGAGTAAGGGAAACCGGCATGTGCTGATTCTTTTGAAGAGAGTGGTATGAGCCATTGGCTCAACGAGCGCTGACTATAACCAGCGCTCGACACTTATTGCAATGACTGAACAGATTTAAAACACGTCGGTGTCCAGTACAACAGTGCACTCCGCATCGACTCCCAGAATTCAGCAAAACCTATGCCCAAACCTAGAATCCGGCTCAAGCATCAATTATTGAAATCACAGGCCAGAGCCATCGCGCACTCAATTCTGGCAGAGTCAAATGTCACCAAGGATGGTGCTCTATGCATAGTCAGATTTGAGCCCATTGATAGCGAAGCGCTCGCTGCGCTCGTCGAATGGGGCGATAACGTCCATTTTTCCTGGGAGAAAATTCCAGAGTGGAAAGCTAGGGAGCCGTGGTCGTTGGACCTTTCAATATGGTCTGGAGCAGAATTGTGCGGGCTCTGTTTCGCTAACCCGAATCAAAGTCGACTGCGAACCAAAATCGTCAGACTCGAAGGCAAACCTGACAGCCATCACCCTCTGAAAAACCGCATAGCCGCATTGACTATGATTGCCGTTGAACAGTATGCAAGACTCATCGGCAGCGAATGGCTGGAAATTCAAGAGCCAGCACAAGGTGCGCTACCGGTATATCGCGACCTGGGGTTTCAATTCGATGCATTTAGCCGCCTTGTCGTACGCTTGGATTAGGACTAGTATCGATCTCGCTGATCAATAAACAACCAAAACGGTGGCAATATGCAAGCAATCAACCCGACACCGTCTCCACTAAAAACACGGCCCGACGGAAAATCAGAGGGGGCTACTGCTTCAAATCATCAGCAGCGCTTTCTACAGGTTGCGTTGAACGGCAGCAAAGCCAATGAGCCAACAGGTGTTTTAGCGGGCCGCTAATTTAATTTCTCCAATAAAAAACCGCTCATCTAGAGCGGTTTTTTATTGCGCGCCTCAAATCAACCGAACAACCAACGCCACAGCAGTACCAGCACGATCACGGCCAGCACCGGGCGGGCGATGCGGTAGAGCTTGGGGTTGCGGCGTTTCCATTGTTTGACTACGCCGCTGAAGCGGTCACTGAAGCTTTTGCTCCAGGCGTAGGCTTTGTTGATGCCGCCTACGCGTTCGTCGTCGAGATTTTGCGGGGCGGTGGCTTTGCCCAGTTGCGCACTGACCCAGCGATTGATGCGGGTCATCAGGCGGCTGGTCAACGGGCGCTCGACGTCGCAAAACAAGATCACGCGGGTGATGTCGGTTTCGTTTTTCACCCAGTGCACGTAGGTCTCGTCGAACATCACGTCTTCACCATCGCGCCAGGCGTATTCCTCGCCGTCAACGAAGATGCGGCACGCGTCGGAGTTCGGTGTCGACAACCCCAAGTGATAGCGCAAGGAACCTGCAAACGGGTCGCGGTGCGGGTTGAGATGGCTGCCACCCGGCAACAAGGCAAACATTGCGCCTTTGACGTTGGGGATGCTGTTGACCAGCTCTACGGTTTTAGGGCACAGCAGTTCGGCCGATGGCAGCGGTTTGTCGTACCACTTGAGGTAAAAACGCTTCCAGCCTTTTTTGAAGAATGAGCCAAAGCCGGCGTCGTTGTTCTTCTCGGCGGCGCGGATATAGCCTTCGTCGAACAAGTGCATGGCTTCTTCACGAATGGCTTGCCAGTTGTCTTTGAGTACGTCCAGCTCGGGGAATTTGCTGCGGTCCAGATAAGGCTTGGACGGCACGCCCGAGAATAAGTACATCAGCGCGTTGTAGGGCGCAAAGAATGCGGAGTGGTTGACGAACTGGCGTAACACCGGCAAACGCGCCTTGCCGCGCAAATGCACGTACAGGATGCTGCCGACAAACAGCAGTATGAGCCCTGCCTTGATGGCGAAGGATAAGGTCATGCAACAACTCCTCGAAAATACCGTGCGGCACCAAAAGCCCGCCGTGGCAGCCCGCCATGATAAACACTACCGACGCAGGACAAAACCCGCGCATTCCAACATTCAGTCTTAAGTACTACTCAATAACAGCGTAATTATGCATAAGCAGGTGTTTAGATCGTTTGATTTGAGTCATCAGTAACGAGTGGGAGCGGGCTTGCTCGCGATTCCGGCTATCGCGAGCAAGCCCGCTCCCACAGGACCTTCGGTGTTACTGCTGCAATTCCTGTTCGCTGAACAGGTCGCTGAACAAGAAGCTCGACAGGTAGCGCTCGCCCGAGTCCGGCAAGATCACAACGATGGTCTTGCCCTGCATTTCCGGGGTTTCAGCCAGGCGTGCGGCCACGGCCATGGCTGCACCGCCGGAGATCCCGCTCAAGATGCCTTCATCGTGCATCAGACGCAGGGCCATGGCCTTGGACTCGTCGTCGCCGACCAACTCAACTTTGTCGAGAATCGACAGGTCGAGGTTTTTCGGCACAAAACCTGCGCCAATGCCCTGAATTTTATGCGGCGAGGGCTTGATCTCCTCCCCGGCCAGCGCCTGGGTGATCACCGGCGACGTGATCGGCTCAACGGCGACCGACAGAATCGGTTTGCCCTGGGTGTGTTTGATGTAACGCGATACGCCGGTAATGGTGCCACCGGTGCCCACGCCCGCGACCAGCACATCCACATCGCCGTCTGTATCGTTCCAGATTTCCGGGCCGGTGGTTTTTTCGTGGATCGCCGGGTTGGCCGGGTTATCAAATTGCTGTGGCATAAAGTACTGCTCAGGGTTGCTGGCCTGAATTTCAGCAGCTTTATCAATGGCGCCCTTCATGCCCTTGGCCGGCTCGGTGAGTATCAGCTCAGCCCCCAGCGCCTTGAGCACTTTGCGCCGCTCAAGGCTCATCGAAGACGGCATGGTCAGCACCAATTTGTAACCCCGTGCAGCAGCCACGAAGGCCAGACCGATCCCGGTGTTGCCGGAAGTTGGCTCGATAATGGTCATGCCCGGCTTGAGCACGCCACGGCTCTCGGCGTCCCAGATCATGTTGGCGCCGATCCGGCATTTCACCGAATAGCCAGGGTTACGCCCTTCAATCTTGGCCAGAATGGTCACGCCACGCGGCGCAATTTTGTTGATCTGAATAAGAGGTGTGTTACCGATGGAGTGCGCGTTATCTGCAAAAATGCGGCTCATGGCGGGGTCCTTATGCACCTTTTGGGAAGGCCCCAAGGGTAGGCTTCACGGTTCATCGCGTCCAGTCGTGACGCCTCAGTCAGAGACTGAATAAGGCGTCTGCGTTCACCTGAGGCGGACGTCGCGTTATAGTCGGACATACTTTTTTGCCCCCCGCCCTGCCCTTGCAGGCCTGGATCATGGTTTGAGGAATTGCAGATGAAGTTTGAAGGCACCCGCGCCTACGTGGCCACTGATGACCTGAAACTGGCGGTCAACGCAGCGATCACCCTGGAGCGCCCGCTGCTGGTCAAGGGCGAACCCGGCACCGGTAAGACCATGCTCGCCGAGCAACTGGCCGAGTCCTTTGGTTGCAAGCTGATTACTTGGCACATCAAGTCCACCACCAAGGCCCATCAAGGCCTGTACGAGTACGACGCCGTAAGCCGCTTGCGCGATTCGCAACTGGGCGTGGACAAAGTGCACGATGTGCGCAATTACCTTAAAAAAGGCAAATTATGGGAAGCCTTTGAGGCCGAAGAGCGGGTCATCCTGCTGATCGACGAAATCGACAAGGCCGACATCGAGTTCCCCAACGACCTGCTGCAAGAACTCGACAAGATGGAGTTCTACGTTTACGAGACCGATGAAACCATCAAGGCCAAGGTCCGCCCGATCATCATCATTACCTCCAACAACGAAAAAGAATTGCCGGATGCGTTCCTGCGCCGCTGCTTCTTCCACTACATCAACTTCCCGGATCGCACCACGCTGCAGAAGATCGTCGACGTGCACTTCCCGGACATCAAGAAAGAGCTGGTCAGTGAAGCGCTGGACGTGTTCTTCGATGTCCGAAAAGTACCCGGTCTGAAGAAAAAGCCGTCGACGTCCGAACTGGTGGATTGGCTCAAGCTGCTGATGGCCGACAACATTGGCGAAGCGGTGCTGCGTGAGCGCGACCCGACCAAAGCGATCCCGCCACTGGCCGGCGCGCTGGTGAAAAACGAGCAAGACGTGCAATTGCTGGAGCGTCTGGCGTTTATGAGCCGTCGCGGCAATCGCTGATTTTTCAAGAAGGCGATAAGCATGCTGCTTAATCTGTTCAATGAAATGCGTGCGGCCAAGGTGCCGGTTTCAGTGCGCGAACTGCTGGACTTGATCAACGCGCTGAAAAACCGTGTGACATTCGCCGACATGCACGAGTTTTACTACCTGGCGCGTACGATCCTGGTGAAGGACGAGCGCCATTTCGACAAGTTTGACCGTGCCTTCGGCGCCTATTTCAACGGCCTGCAAAACCTCAATGAACACCTTGAGGCGCTGATCCCTGAGGACTGGTTGCGCAAAGAGTTTGAACGCTCGCTGAGTGACGAGGACCGGGCGCAATTGCAGTCGCTGGGCGGCCTGGACAAGCTGATCGAGGCGTTCAAACAGCGCCTTGAAGAGCAAAAGGAACGCCATGCCGGTGGCAACAAGTGGATCGGCACAGGCGGCACCAGCCCGTTTGGCTCGGGCGGTTATCACCCTGAAGGGATTCGAGTAGGCGATGCCGGGGCGCGTCAGGGCAAGGCGGCGAAAGTCTGGGAACAGCGTGAATACAAGAACCTCGATGATCAGGTCGAGTTGGGCACCCGCAATATCAAGGTAGCGTTGCGTCGCCTGCGCAAGTTTGCCCGCCAGGGCGCCGCCGATGAACTGGATATCGACGGCACCATCGACCACACGGCCCGCGATGCCGGGTTGTTGAATATCCAGATGCGGCCCGAGCGGCGCAACAACATCAAGCTGTTGTTGCTGTTCGATATTGGCGGCTCGATGGATTCCCACGTAAAAACCTGCGAGGAGTTGTTCTCGGCCTGCAAGACCGAGTTCAAGCATCTGGAGTACTACTACTTCCACAACTTTATTTATGAGTCGATGTGGAAAAACAACCAGCGTCGCCACGTCGAACGTATCGCCACACAAGATGTGCTCAACACCTACGGCGCCGATTACAAAGTGATTTTTATCGGTGACGCAGCGATGGGCCCGTATGAAATCACCCACGCCGGGGGCAGTGTCGAGCACTGGAACGAAGAGCCGGGCTACAAGTGGATGCAGCGTTTTATGGAGAAATATAAAAAGCTGATCTGGATTAACCCGTATCCTAAAGATACCTGGAAATACACGGCATCGACCGGGATTGTGCAGGACCTGGTTGAAGACCGGATGTACCCGCTGACCCTGGACGGGCTGGAAGAAGGGATGCGGTTTTTGGCTAAGTAATCCCGTTTTTTTTGTAGGAGCGAGCTTGCCTCGCGATCTTTTTAAAAGATCAAAAGATCGCGAGGCAAGCTCGCTCCTACGGGGTTCGGGGTTAGATGAAGCGTTGCATAAAAGCCTGGTGCTGGCGCTGTGCGGCTTCTTGGGTGACAGGCCGCAAGTAGACGGTCTCCCCCGGCACACATTGTGCCAAACGCGCCAGCGCCAAAGGGGTTAATGCCCCCAGGCGCGGGTAGCCGCCAATGGTCTGCCGGTCATTGAGCAAGACAATTGGCTGGCCATCGGGCGGTACCTGGATCGCGCCCAGCGGAATGCCTTCAGAGATCATCGGCGCGCCCTGATACTCCAGCGCCGGGCCCTGCAAGCGGATACCCATGCGGTCTGCGCGGCTGTCGAGGGTCCACGGCTGATTGAAGGCATCGAACGTGCTTTGCCCACTAAACGCGCCGATCTGCGCGCCCAGTACCACATCCAGCAAGGGGTTGGCAGTAAAGCCGGGGTGTTGCGCAAGGGGAATGTCACGTAGCGCAGACGGCTCTGCGGTGTAATTCAGCTCATCGCCAATGGCCAACGCACGACCGAAACCATCGGGGCCACCCAGTTGCTCACGCACCACCGTTGCACTGCTGCCCAGTACCTGCGGCGCGACAAACCCGCCGGGGGCTGCCAGATAGGCACGAGCGCCCAACAGTGGCTGGGTAAAGCTCAGGGTCTGGCCTTTTTTCAACTCGATAAACCGCCAGGGCTTTAGTGCTTTACCGTCGACGCTTGCCGCCAGATCGGCGCCCGCCAGCGCCAGGGTGCAATCGCTCTGGGCAATCAGGCTCATGCCGCCCAAGGTGATCTCAATGACCGCCGCGCCTGGCGCATTACCTAATAGCCAGTTGGCCCACGTCATCGACAACCAGTCTGCGGCTCCGCCTTGGGTCACGCCCAAATGCCGTACACCAAAACGTCCGGCATCTTGCAACAGACACATCGGGTTGCTGGCCTTGATCAGTAAACGGCTCATGCAAAAGCCTCCTGAGGCGTGTCGTCACCGCCTAAACGGATGAATTCTGCGTGGGAAACAGCCTCGAATTGCACGGTATCGCCGGGTTGCATCAAGCTGTAGCCCTCTCGATTGCGATCAAACAGAGCGCTCGGGGTGCGGCCGATAAGGTTCCAGCCACCGGGCGATTGCGCCGGGTAAGCCGCCGTTTGCCGCTCGGCAATGCCCACGCTGCCTGCGGCCACACGCTTGCGCGGTGTGTTCAGGCGTGGCGCGGCAAGGGCTTCTTCGACCAGCCCCATAAAGGCGAAACCGGGGGCGAAGCCCAAGGCGAACACTTGATATTCACGCTCGCTGTGGCGGCGAATCACCTCACTGACGGGGCCGCCAATGCGCGCGGCCAGCAGCGAAAGTTCCGGGCCGACACTGAGGTCGTACCACACCGGCAGCACATGGCGCTGGCCAAGGCGCTGTGTTTCGGGACGCAGGTCCGTGATGGCCTGGCCGATCATGTGCCGGGCCTCGGCCGGGGTCAGCGCCAAGCCGTCGTAATGCACCATCAAGGTGGTGTAGGACGGCACCAGGTCTATCAGATGGTCGGCAAATACAGCGCGCAGTCGCTCGCTGGCCGCCAGCATCCACGGCATGTTGCTTTCCGAGATTTCATCGAACAGACGCAGCATCAGGCAGTCGATGGCCACGACTTCAATCCGCGGCTTCATGGCTGCGCCTGCTGGTTCAGGGCTTCACGAATGCGCCGCACGGCCGCCACCGAGCTGGCGTTGTCGCCGTGTACACACAAGGTCGTGGCGTGCAGGTGCAAGGCGCTGCCGTCGCTGGCCGTCAAAGGCTGGCCTGCGGCAATCGTCAGCGCTTGCTGGACGATGACATCTGCTTGATGGTGCACGGCGCCGGGTAACTGGCGCGAGACCAAGTGCCCGGCGCTGTCGTAGGCACGGTCGGCAAAGGCTTCGAACCACAGGGTCAGACCAAACTCATCGCCAATGGCCTGGGCCGCGCTGTTGTCACGCGTGGCCATCAGCATCAGCGGCAAGCTGACATCGTAGGCGGCGACCGCCTGAACCACGGCGCGCAACTGCGCGGGGTTGGCCATCATGTCGTTGTACATCGCGCCATGGGGTTTGACGTAGCTGACGCGCGAGCCCTGGGCGCGGCAGATGCCATCCAGTGCGCCGATCTGATAATGCAGCAGGTCTTGCAGCTCTTGCGCCGAGTAGGCCATGGAGCGCCGACCGAAGCCCGCCAGGTCTTGATACGCCGGGTGCGCGCCGATCAGCACATTGTTCGCCAGCGCCAGGCCCACAGTTTTGCGCATGATGCCCGGATCACCGGCGTGAAAGCCGCATGCGATGTTTGCGCAATCAATAAATGGCATCACCTCGGCATCCAGGCCCAGGGTCCAGTTGCCAAAGCTTTCGCCAATGTCGCAATTCAATAACAGGCGGCTCACGGTGATGCTCCTGTGGTCTTTTTAGAAATTAGGTGCAGGCATTTTTCGACAGCAACAGGCGGTTAGTCCAACTAATAAAAGCAGGGTATGGGGATAAGAAAAGTTGATGGCTTGATGCTGCCTCGCGATTTTTTAAACATCAAAAGATCGCGAGACAAGCTCGCTCCTACAGCGGGGCGCGGGGTTTAGCTGTTGCGTTCGCGGCGGGCGATACGTTCGCGCTGGCGTTTGCCGCCCAACACGACCCAGTCCACCAGCCGGAAGAAGCCTTCGATGATGAAGGAAAACAGCAATGCACCGGCCATTGCCCAGCCAATGGCGGTGGGCGACAGCAGTACCTGGTAGGTGTAGGCGTTGAGCGTTTCCTGGCGGATGTCCGGGTCGGCCGCGTAGGCCACTTGCAGGGCGCGGATGTACCACGGGCCTTGCATGGCCTGGAACTGGTCGTCGAGCAGCCGTTGACGGTTGAGCAAGGTGCTCAGGCTGGTGGCATCGCTGCGAAACACCGGGTCGTCACTGGCCTGGTAATGCGCCACCAGGGCGTGCAGGTCGCCTTTGAAGAATTGGTTGGCGGTGTTCTGGAAACCGGCCAGCCCGGTCTGGGCTTCGATCAGGTGCGCTTCCACGCGGTTGGCGTAGTCGTTGATAAAGCCCGGCACTTGCACGCCCAGTAACAGGCCCAGCGTAAACAGCACCAACCGCAGGTAGCTCAGCCACATACACGCGTCCCTTAATCAGTTTTTCCGTGGCTGATGCGCTCACCGCGGCGCCACAGGCTCCAGTGGCCAGGCTCATAGCGCGTCCAGACTTCGTTCTCGGTCAAAGGCTCGGTGGCGATCACGGTCACGACGTCGTTAGGCGTTGTTTCTGACTGGAAGTCGACAATCACGTCGACATCTTTCAATCTGGCTGGGCCAAACGGGGCGCGTCGAGTGATGTGCACCAGTTTGGTTGAGCAGTAGCAAAACAGCCAATCACCATCACTGAGCATGCAGTTGAACACGCCTTTGCTGCGAAATTCGGCGCACGCCTGGGTCAGCACCGGGATCAGCTCTTCGACTTCAACCGGCTCCGGAAACGCTTCACGCACGCGGTTGAGCAAATCGCAGAAAGCCGCTTCGCTGTCGGTGTCGCCAATCGGCCGGTAGAAGCTGGCGCTCGGCGAGAAGTCAGCCAATTGGCCATTATGGGCAAAGCACCAGTTACGGCCCCATAACTCGCGGACAAACGGGTGGGTGTTGGACAAGCAGACTTTACCGACGTTGGCCTGACGGATATGGCCAATCACCACTTCGCTTTTGATCGGATAACGCTGCACCAGCAACGCGACTTCAGAGTCGCAACTGGCGGCCGGGTCCTGGAACAAACGCAGACCGCGACCTTCATAAAAGGCAATACCCCAGCCATCACGATGCGGGCCGGTACGCCCGCCACGCTGCATCAAGCCGGTAAAACTGAACACAATATCAGTCGGGACATTGGCGCTCATGCCCAATAATTCACACACGCTCGCACACTCGCATTCAAGCTCAACGAAAAGAAATCAGACCCGCGGTTCAACCCGGTTCGAGCCTGCCGGACGCGGCGCTGGCGGGCGACCGTAACGGTCATCACCGGCCGAGCCGAATGGCTGGTCATCTTCAGGGTCAATGCTGCGGTTTTGCTCAACGGCTGCGCTTTGTGCCTGACGCGCCTTGCGGGCACGCTCGATTGGCCAGCGAATAAACACAAACACCGCGTACAGGCAAAACGCAAACAGGGTGTACATCAACAAGTCAGACGCCGCACGCCAGACGTTGTCACCCACCTTGAACGCCAGGTCCAGGGCCGAGATGGCCACCGCCGGGGCGAATTGATCTTTGACCGGGTCAATGATGGTCGGGCTGAACAGCAGCACCGCCATCAGGATGCGTAATGGCTCACGTAACCAGCGCCACATAAAGCGGGTCAGGCGGCACCATACGAGCAGGCAGCCTAAAGCGGCGAAGGCGTATAAGCCCCAGGCGATCAGATAGTCGTTCTCGGTCATGGTATCCATGGTCGGCAGGCAATGAAGCGCTATGATAACGGCTTTTCGAGAGTGCGGCTGCACCGCCGTCAGCGTCACTTCTATTCATTCAGATTTCAGAGAACGCTCAATGACCGAATCAGCCTACGCAAACAGCGCACCAATCGCACATAAGGTCGAGGGTTCTGACCCCTACGCATGGTTACAAAATCGCGATAGCAAAGAGGTTTTGGACTACCTGATAGCGGAAAACAACTACCAGGAAGCGCAACTGGCCGACCAGGCCGAATTGCGCGAAACGCTGTTTCAAGAGATCAAGGGACGGATTCGCGAGACAGATTTGTCGCTCCCCTCCCCTTGGGGCCCGTATCTGTATTACACCCGCACCCAGGCCGGTGACGAATACGCCCGCCACTACCGCTGCCCGCGCCCGGCCGATGACAGCCAACAGGTCGACGAAAACGCCGAGCAGTTGCTGCTGGACCCGAACGCCCTGGCCAATGGCGGGTTTATTTCATTGGGTGCGTTCAGTATCAGCCCGGACCATCAGCGCCTGGCTTATAGCCTGGACACCAGCGGCGAAGAAACCTATCGCCTGTTCGTCAAAGAGCTGGCCACTGGTGCAGTCACTGAACTGCCCTTTGAAGACTGCGATGGCAGCATGACCTGGGCCAATGACAGCCAGACCCTGTTTTTCGCTGAGCTGGACGACACCCATCGCCCGCACAAGCTGTGGCGTCATACCTTGGGTGAAACCGGGGCTCATGAGGTGTTTCATGAAGCGGACGGGCGATTTTTCCTGCATTGCTACCGCTCAAGCTCCGAACGCCAACTGATTCTGTTGCTCAACAGCAAAACCACCAGTGAGACCTGGGTGCTGGACGCCGAGCAGCCGCAGCAGGCATTTCGCTGCCTGGCGCCACGGGTTGAAGGCCACGATTACAGTGTCGATCATGGCCTGCACGAAGACCAATGGGCGTGGTTTATCCGCACCAATCAGGACGGGATCAACTTTGCGCTGTATTACGCGCTGGGTGACGCCCCGCAGCGCAGTGAGTGGCAACGCCTGATCGCCCATGACGACCAAGTCATGCTTGAAGGCCTGACGCTGAATGCCAAGGCGCTGTGCCTGAGCCTGCGCGAAGGCGGCCTACCGATTATTGAGATCCGTCCGAACGGTTTGCCGTCATACCGCGTGCAACTACCAGACGCAGCCTACAGCCTGTATGTCCAAGACAGCCTTGAGTTCCAGGGTGCGCACATCCGTTTGCGTTACGAGTCGCTGAATCGCCCGGCGCAAGTCCGCCAACTGACACTGACCGATGGCGAACAAAAGGTCCTCAAGGAAACGCCGGTACTCGGGCCGTTCAATGCCGATGACTACGTCAGCCAACGTTTGTGGGCCACGGCGCCGGATGGCACTCAGGTGCCCATCAGCCTGGTGGTAAAACGTGATGCGCTGGGCAAACCGACACCGCTGTATCTGTATGGTTACGGCGCCTATGGCGAAAGCCTTGACCCGTGGTTTTCCCATGCACGCCTGAGTTTGCTTGAGCGCGGCGTGGCGTTTGCCATTGCCCATGTGCGCGGCGGCGGCGAGCTGGGCGAAGCGTGGTATCGCGCGGGCAAGCAGGAACACAAACACAACACGTTCAGCGACTTTATTGCCTGTGCCGAACATTTGATTGACCAAGGGCTGACCCGCAGCGAGCAATTGGTGATCAGTGGCGGCAGCGCGGGCGGCCTGTTGATCGGGGCAGTGCTCAATCAGCGCCCGGAACTGTTCAAGGCGGCGATTGCTGAAGTGCCGTTTGTTGATGTGCTCAACACCATGCTCGACCCGGATTTACCGCTGACGGTGACCGAATACGACGAGTGGGGCAACCCGCAAGAACCTGAGATCTACGACCGCATCAAGGCCTACGCGCCTTATGAAAATGTGGCGGCGCAGGCGTACCCGGCGATGCTGGTGATTGCCGGGTACAACGACAGCCGTGTGCAGTATTGGGAGGCGGCCAAATGGGTGGCCAAGCTGCGCGCCACCAAGACCGACGACCATTTGCTACTGCTTAAAACTGAGCTGGAAGCCGGCCATGGCGGCATGAGCGGCCGCTATCAGGGCCTGCGCGACGTCGCGCTGGAGTATGCGTTTGTGTTTAAGGTGTTGGGGATTTAAGCCTTTGCGGTTGTCGGCCTGCAAGCAACGGGTTGCGCTGCAACCCTTCGCAGCCTGCGGCAGCGACTACGGCGTTCAGTCCGCCGGGATCTTGGCTTTCGGGTCTTTGGCTTCAAGCCCGGGTATCGGCTGATCTTTGGGCGGTGGCTGCGGCAGGTCTATCGGCGGCAGCGGCACCAGACTGCTGTTGCCGGGGGCAGGCTTGGGCGCTGCACGCGGGGTGACCTGCGGGTATGGCGTAGGTGTAGCAGTGCCCGGCGAACCCGGTGCGGGTGTCACCGGGACACTCGGAATGGGAGTTAACTCCGCTGCCTGAGCCGCACTTATCGAGAGCGCGCCCCACACAATGGCCGTTAGAATAGTGCGTTTCATCAATGACTCCGTTGCCAGACCAGCTTGTATGCCGTCAGGCTACTCGCAACCAGCTGATTTTGTCCTCTTCTATGAGACTTCCATGAAACGTTTTGTTTTGCTCGACACCACCCCGATCCCCGAAAATGGCGGCGCCTTGTGCCTGTTTGAGTATGGTGAAGACTTCGTTATCAAGATTCAGGGGGGTGACGGCGGCCAGTTGATGAACACCCGCATGCATGGTTCTGAAGATGCTTTGGCTGAGATCCCTTGCCGTAAAGTGGCCGGTCGCACGAACTCACGGGTGCTGATTGGCGGCCTGGGCATGGGCTTCACCCTGGCTGCGGCCCTCAAACATTTGGGCAAGACTGCCGAAGTGGTGGTCGCGGAACTGGTGCCGGGCGTTGTGGAATGGAACCGCGGCCCGCTCGGCGAGAAAGCCGGCAACCCCTTGCAGGACCCGCGTGCGGTGATTCGTGTCGAGGACGTGGCCAAGGTGTTGCAAGCCGAACCCAACGGCTTTGACGCGATCATGCTCGACGTCGATAACGGCCCCGAAGGCCTGACCCAAAAAGCCAATAGCTGGCTGTACTCGGCCGGTGGCTTGAGTGCTTGTGCCAAGGCATTGCGCCCCAAAGGCGTGCTGGCCGTCTGGTCGGCAAGCGCCGACAAGCAGTTTTCGGACAAGCTGCGCAAAGCAGGCTTCAAATCCGAGGAAGTGCAAGTCTTCGCCCACGGCAACAAGGGCACGCGCCACACAATCTGGATTGCGGAAAAAATCAAAGGCTGATCAACAGCTAAACTTCACGACATAACCGTCATTCGTCTTAAGGTGAACCCCATGAGTTCAGCAAACCCACCCTCCCACACCGCCAAGCTGGACCGCATCCTGGCCGATGCCCAGCGTGACCGTGAAATGGGCTATCGCGACAAAGCCCTGAAAATGTACCCCCACGTGTGCGGCCGCTGCACCCGTGAGTTCTCTGGCAAGCGCCTGAGCGAGTTGACGGTTCATCACCGCGACCACAACCATGACAACAACCCGCAGGACGGCTCCAACTGGGAGCTGCTGTGCTTGTACTGCCATGACAACGAACACTCGCGCTACACCGACCAGCAGTACTTTTCGGACAGCTCACTCAGCACCCCTAAAGTTGCCAAGGCCACTCATAACCCGTTTGCGGCGTTGGCCGGGCTGATGAAAAAAGACGAGTAAGGGCTTCTTGTCGCCGGGTGTTGGGGCCGGTGGGCGGGCCATGTGCTGGTATACTCGCGTCTTTTTTCAGAAAGGCACCGGCACGTGGCAGACAAACGGTACAGCTGCATTGGTTTGTATAACCCCAAATCACCGGAAAACGTCGGCTCGGTGATGCGTGCGGCTGGTTGCTACAACGTGGCTTCGGTGTTTTACACCGGCAAACGTTATGAGCGCGCCCGCGATTTCATCACCGATACCAAGAAGATCCATCAGGATATTCCGCTGATTGGCATCGACGACCTCAAAAAAATCATCCCGCTGGGCTGCATCCCGGTCGCTGTTGAGCTGGTCGAGGGCGCACGCTCTTTGCCCGAGTACACGCACCCGGACCGGGCGATTTACATCTTTGGCCCCGAAGACGGCTCGCTGGATAAAGAGGTGCTGGACTGGTGTGAGGATGTGATTTACATCCCGACCAATGGCTGCATGAACCTTGCAGCCACGGTCAATGTGGTGTTGTACGACCGCCTGGCCAAGGGCAAGAACACGCGTTCTGGCCCCAAGTTCGGTTAAGGTTTTTTACCGTACTGCTGGCCGGTGCTCCAATCGACCAGCAGGCTGTAAGCAATCGCCAACAAGGTCGGCCCGATAAACAGGCCGATAAAGCCGAAGGCGATCAACCCGCCAAAGACTCCCAGCAATACGATCACCAACGGCAAGTTGCCGCCCCGGCTGATCAGGTAGGGTTTAAGCACGTTGTCGACACCGCTGATGATCAGCGTGCCCCAGATACCCAGGAATATCGCCATGCCATACTCGCCCTTCCAGGCCAGCCAGGCGGTGGCCGGGATCCAGACCAAGGGCGGGCCCATGGGGATCAGGCTGAGCAGGAAGGTGGCCAAACCGAGTACCAGCGCCCCCGGTACACCGGCGATCAAAAAGCCGATCAGCGCCAGCAAGGCCTGGGCTGCTGCAGTGCCAATCACCCCGTTAACCACCCGCTGCACGGTGCCTGCCACCAATTCCTGATAGTAATCTGCGCGCTCGCCGATCAGCCGCACCAGCAGGCTATGGACGAACATCGCCAGGCGCGGGCCGTCCCGGTAGAAAAAGAACACGAAGACAATGCTCAGGGTCAGCTCAAGAATCCCGCCGCCGATTTGCGCACTGCGCGCCAGCAGCCAGTTACCCACCTGCCCCAGGTAAGGTTTGACCGCCACGATCATGGCCGCACCTTGCTGATCGATGGTGTTCCACATGCCGACCAGCCGCTCACCGACCAGCGGAATGCCAGCAAGCCAGGTCGGCGCTTCGGGCAAGCCTTCAAGCTGTACATCTTTGACAAACGTGGTGGCGTCACGCACGTGGTCTGCCAGGTTAAAGCCCAACCACACCAGCGGCCCGGCCACCAGCAGCATCCAGCCAACGGTCAGGATGCTGGCGGCCAATGTCTCGCGACCGTTGAGCCAGCGCGTTAAAAGACGCATCAAGGGCCAACTGGCGAATGCCAGCACCGCCCCCCAGAACAAAGCCGACCAAAACGGTGCCATCACCCACAGGCTGGCGCCGAACAGCACCACGAGCAGGATCTGCACCAACAGGCGATCGTTATTGAGCATGTAGGTTCCGCAGACAATTGAGGTTTCGAATAGAAGCGACGACTACCAGAGTGTAGCCGCCGTTTTGCAGGGTTTAGCGCAACAACTCCAGATGCAGGCCCTTGGCCGGTTTGGTCCCCAGGTCCATGCGAGCGGCGCGTACACCGCCTTTGATCAAGGCATCACGCCAGGCCGCTGCGTTGGCGCCGGTCAAACTGACCCGGGAGGTGACATCAAGGTTCAATGCCCGGGCGATCAGGGTGACCCATTGTGCGTCCGGCTCACCGGTCAGTTTCGGGAAGTCCAGCTCGCCTGTGCTTTTCAACTGGCGTTGCAAGGTCGCTGAGGTGGGCAGCAGGTCGCCCAGATCGGCGCTGGCCTGGAGTTGCTCGACGTGCAGATAAGCTTTGCGCCCGCCCCGATTGATGCCATACAAGGCGACCAGCTGATTCTGCTCTGGCGCGGCCCGGCGCATCAACAGGTAGGACTGTTGATCATCCGCCCCCACGAGTTTGGAGTTGCCGAACACTTCATTGGCCCACAGGCTGCTTTCACCGCAGTCGCGGCCCTGACACCAGAACAGCAGCTCGGCGCCTTCTTTTTGCAAGGCTTCACGGGCTGCCGTAAAGGCTTCAGAGCCCGTATGCTCGGCGGGCAGTTCGTACGTCACGGCGGTGGTTTGACCACGGCTGTTGACCTGCCCTTCAAAACGCAGACGGCCACTGATTTTGCGGATTGAGCCCATGGGGTAAATGCGTTCGATGTCGGGCTTTACGCTGTAATCGACAATTTGCGCGTCGGCCAGCCGGGGCAGACCTTGCAGGTCGTGGCTGCCTGGCACATCCGCAGCCCATGCCCAAGTACTCAGGCAACTCAGGCCCAGCGCCCAGATAAAACGAGTGGGTATGTTCATCGGCGTCTCACGGTTGAGAGCGGATGGCCTTTGCAGGGCGCAGCGGTGTAGTGATCCATGATGGTTGTCTCCCCTTTCAAGCCGCCAAGCCTCGACAGTTGGCCTGCGCAAGTCAAGGAGTGACGAAGAACCGATTGAAACAGTCTGCAACAAGGGTTGCCCCGGCCTCGTCATTCAGGTGCAAATGATGACCGCCGGCTAACCGTTCCAAGGTAAAGGGTAGACGATCCAACAGCTCAGGGTGGCTGGCCAGCATGCCCTCTTCGGCTACCACCAAGGTGGTCGGGCACGTGACCCGGCGCACGAACGACATGGCCTGTGCATCGGTCAGTCGAAGCGGTGACGGCAACGTCAAGCGGCTGTCACTGCGCCAGCTGTAGCCTCCAGGCACGGGCATCAAGCCACGCTGGGCAAGCAGTTCGGCCGCTTCGCGACTGACAGCCACCATGCCCTTCATGCGCGCTTCAATGGCTCGATCAAGGGTGGGGTGTACCGATTTGCGCTTGTGCCCATGGGCCAGTTGCGCCTCAAGGGCCTTGCCCATGTTCTCGGCCGCGTCAATGTCGGGGCCGCTGCGCAGGACGATGCCGTCGATCAAGGCCAACCGGGTGACCCGCTCGGGGAACGAGCCCGCGATGATCACCGAGACAATCGCGCCCAGCGAATGCCCCAACAGGGCAAACTGCTTCCAGCCCAGTTGCTCGGCGACACACAGCACGTCAAACGCGTAATCGGCCAGCGCATAACCCGCCCCACGCGGGCGGTGATCCGAGTGGCCGTGACCGGCGAAGTCCACTGCCACGATGCGCAAGCCTGAGAGTTTGGGCGCCAGCCGGGCAAAGCTGTTGGCGTTGTCCAGCCAGCCATGCAGGGCGATGACCGGCAGCCCGTCTTGCGGGCCAAATATATGCGCTGCCAGTTCGATATGCGGCAGGCTCAGACGGATTTCTTCAACCACAGGGCTCATGCAGGGTGCTCTTTAGAGGCCGGGTTGACGCAGTTCCCAGCGGGCAAAAATGTGTTTGAGCAGGTGGGCGGTTTCTTGCGGCTGCTCCAGCGGGAACATGTGCCCGCCCGGCACGCTCAGCGACTCACCGAGAGGCAAACGCGCCACGCCGCGGGCATGATGGCGCATGACCACGCGGCTGTCTTGCCCCCGCACCACGGTTAAAGGCACCTGCAATTGCAGGATACGTCCGGGACTGGTGTGGGGAACACCGCGGTAGATGTTGATTTCAGTGGCCGGATCAAAGCTCAGGCGCAAGCGGTCATCAACGGCTTGCAGGCCATGCTCGAGGTAGGCATCAAAACAATCGGGGTCGAAGCTGCGAAACAACGCCTTGCCCGCGAAGTATTCCCGTGCAGCTGCGCGGTCAGCAAACTCTTCACGGCGCCCCAGGGTACGACCTGCCAGGGTGAGGCGGTCGATAAAGCCAAAACGCTTGGCGGCACGAATCATCCATTGGTCGGCTACTGTCAGCACCGGCGAATCCAGCATGACCACGCCTTTGTACAAATGCGGGCAGCGTAACGCGGCGTGCAGGTGCAACATGCCGCCCAGCGAATGGCCGACGCCGAGCACCGGCTCGTCTTGTTGTTGCAGGTGATAAATCAGCTCATCGACCAGATTGCGCCAGTTGTTGTCCACCGGGAACCGCGGGTCGTGCCCGTGCTGCGGCAAACGGGCAACGCTGAAGTCCGGCGCCAGGGCGTCAAACAATTTGCCGTAGGTGCCTGAAGGGAATCCATTGGCATGGGCGAAGAAAATCTGCCGAGACATACAAGGCGTCCATACATAGGAAGTACGCCTTATTGTCTGTAGGAATATTCCTCACAACAACGACCGTATGCGCCATGAAAGGCGACACAACGGCCATTACCGTGCCGAATCAGCGCGCTGGGGGTGTTTCGCCCAGCGGGACGACGGCGATGGTCAGTCGCGAAATGCAATTAAGTTTGCCGTTGTCTTCGGTCAGGCGAATATCCCAGACATGGGTGGTGCGCCCCATATGAACCGGCTTTGCCACCGCACTCACCCGCCCGCTACGCACGCCGCGCAGGTGGTTGGCGTTGACCTCCAGACCTACGCAATAGAACTTTTTGGTGTCTATGCACAGGTAGCTGGCCATCGAACCGAGGGTTTCGGCCAGTACCACCGAAGCCCCGCCATGCAACAAACCGAACGGCTGATGAGTGCGGTGATCCACCACCATACTCGCGGTGATCGACTGGTCATCGTAGGCATCAAAGGTAATGTCGAGCACGTCGCAGATGGTGTTTTTACGCATCTCGTTAAGGTGCGCGAGGTCCGGCTGGGTGGTCCACAAACTCATGGGTCATTCCTTGCTCTGTGAGTGATGGCTGTCATTTTGTCGTAGGATTTTTCGACAACCTGAGCCCAACTATCTTTCACACGGACCTGATTCTGCAACTGTTGCTACAACGGGGGTTTGCCTACCGGGGGTTATGCACACTCAGCAAGGTCATGCAGCCGGCCAGCGGCCACTCCCCTTCGAGCTCCGCCAGGCTGGCGGTGTGCATCGGCTGCGGCTGACGCACATGACCGTGCTGCAACAGGCTGATCAGCTCACCCACGAAAGGCTGATGGCTGACCAACAATACATTGCCACTGTCTGGCAGCTTGCTGGCGGCGAACTTGGGCTCGCTTTCTGGGGTCAGCCACGGCACGGTGATGAACTCACCGGTAAACCCCAGGGCCTCGCGCACCAACTCAGCGGTTTGCTGAGCCCGTACATACGGGCTGACCAAAATGCGCTCCAGGGGTTTGCCTATCAAGTGTGCGGCGCTGTAGAGCACTTGATCACGACCATGGGCCGTGAGTTCGCGCTCGGCATCACGTCGGGCGTGAGGCTGAGCTTCGCCGTGACGCAAAATCCACAGCTTCATGGCTTGGTCTCGGTGCCGTTCGAAGGAGCGACGTAAGGGGCTTCACCTTCTGGCGCACGCGGTGCTGGCCAGTCAGCAAAAGGCCAGGGCTTTTGCTCGGTGTGAAAGCTGCCAAAGCGCCCGATCTGGGCGAGATAAAGGCTCAGGCTGTCACCAAAGTTCATCAGACAGCCATTGGGGGCGCCGTACACCAGGCGATAAATCAATTGCACCAGCACCAGGCCGCCGAGCACCAATTGCGCGACTTGCCAGACCAATAGAAAAACCAGCATCCACAGCACGCGTATCACGATGGATTCGTACTTGGGGGCGTTATTGCTGTCACTCATGTGCTGCTCCTGTGTTGCTCAGTTGAAACCACTGGTGGAGATAAAGTCGACATCGGTCTTGGGTTCTGCGCGCATCAACAGCTCGATCACCTGGTTGAGCGTACGGCCTTCAAACAGAATGGCATGCAGCCCGGCCACCAACGGCATGTAAACGTTCAGTTCCTGCGCTTTGGCCTTGAGCACCTTGAGGGTATTCACGCCCTCGGCCACTTCGCCCAAACGGGCGACCGCGTCTTCCAGGCTCAGCCCCTGCCCCAACGCATACCCGACCTGATAGTTACGGCTTTTGGGCGATGAACAGGTCACGATCAAATCGCCTACACCCGCCAAGCCGAGAAAAGTCATCGGATTAGCGCCTTGGCTGACAGCAAAACGAGTCATTTCTGCCAACGCGCGGGTAATCAACATACTTTTGGTGTTTTCCCCCATGCCCAGCGCCACCGCCATGCCGGCGATGATGGCGTAGACGTTTTTCAACGCCCCGCCCAGCTCTACACCGAAGCGGTCGGCGCTGGCATACACGCGGAAGGTACGCCCGTGCAAGGCACTCTGCACCTGGGTGCAGAGTGCTTCATCAGCGCTGGCCACCACGGTGGCGGTTAGTGCATGTTCTGCCACTTCACGGGCCAGGTTGGGGCCGGACAACACGCCGATGCGGGCCTGAGGGGCGATCTCTTCGAGGATTTCGCTCATCAGTTTAAAACTGTGGGCTTCGATGCCCTTGGTCAGGCTTACCAGCATTTTGCCGCTCAAACGCTCGGCGTGGGGCGCCAGCACGCTGCGCAACGCGCTGGAAGGCAGCGCCACAAAGCACAACTGGCAGCTCTGCAGCGTGGCTTGCAGGTCGGTGACCGGCTCAACACCCGGATGAATTTTGATGCCTTTGAGGTAGCGCGGGTTTTCTCGATTGAGGCGCATCGCCTCGGCTTGCTCGGGGTCGCGCATCCACTGGTGCACACGATGACCGTTTTCTGCCAGCAAGTTGGCCACGGCGGTGCCAAAACTACCGCCTCCCAAGACCGCAATAGCGTGCTGTTCAGTCATATGCAATCCCGTCTTCCATCTAGCAGTGGCAATGCTCGCATTATACGGGCCGCCAGCCCTGCGACCAGCCCCATAGCGCATCGCTCTGGCACCGTTGCTTTGAAGCGCACCCTGCCGGTCGTTTTGCACACTTAAAGCCCGATAAATAGGCGGCCCTGACTGTCAAAGTGTGACAGCTCAGTTACCATGCCGCTCTGAAGGTAGCTGAGAAGCACAACTGAAGGGATTCATCATTCATGACGACACGTAGTCGCTGGGATATTCACACCCGCACGCAGATGATGAGTCTGGGCCCAGCTTTATTGATCACCTTGTTGCTGATCAGTTTTTTCACCTGTGTACGGATCCAGGACTTGCGCCAGGAGCTGAACTACACCGGTCAGTTGATTGCCAACCAATTGGCCCCGGCCAGTGAATACGGGGTCATTACCGGTAATGCGGTGATCCTGCAAAGCCTGATCACCGCCTCGCTGAACACCCCCCACGTCGAATTTGTGCAGATCCAGGACAGTGCCGGCAAGACGCTGGCTCGCGCTGAAAAAGCGGCGTTTTCCCCATCGCAAGGGGCCAAATTTGAGGTTTTTCAGGCGCCAGTGCGCTGGCAGAGAGGCCACTCAGGCGATGTGTTTTTACGCAACAACCTGCAAGCCTCTGCGCCAGAAGAGGATTACCTGGGCCGCGTGATGGTGGGTATGTCCAACGATGCATTCAGCAAGCGCCAACAAGAGATCCTGCTCAAAGCGGTGATTCTTGCGCTCTTCGCCCTGGGTTTTACCTTCCTCTTGGCACGGCGCCTGGCGGCGAACCTGTCCAAACCCATCAGCGACATGAGCAAAACCGTCAAGGCCATCCAGCACGGTGATTACAAGGCTCCCCTGCCGGTGGTTGACGATGGCGAACTGGGCAGCCTGGCCCAACATATCAATAATCTGGCTTCGGGCCTTGAACAGGCGAGCCGTGAGCAGCAGACGGCTATAACGCAATTGACTCAGGCGCGCGAAGAAGCCGAGAGCGCCAACCGCGCTAAAACTGAATTTTTGGCGATGATGAGCCATGAGTTGCGCACGCCCATGAATGGCGTGCTGGGAATGCTGCAACTGCTCGAAACCACCGAGATGACTGAAGAGCAAAAGGAGTACGCAGACCTTGCCTCGGCGTCTACTGAGCACTTGTTGAAGGTGATCAATGACATTCTCGACTTCTCGAGGATCGAACGCTCGACGCTGGAACTTGAGCACATTGCGTTCAACTTGCTGGATTTGATCGATAACTGCGCACAAACGTTCCAGTTCAGTGCAGGCCAGCGGGGTTTGCTGCTGCAACTGGCATTGCCTGAAGGCTTGTCGGCCTTGCACGTCCTTGGCGATCCGACCCGGATACGGCAAATTCTGGTCAACCTGATTGGCAATGCCTTGAAATTTACCGAGCGCGGCAACGTCAGCATTGAAGCTAAATGGCAGCCGCTGGATCACCAGTTGATTTGGTTTACCTGCACGGTGCGCGATAGCGGAATCGGGATCAGCAACGAAAAACTTGAATCCATGTTTGACGCCTTTCAGCAAGCGGACAGTTCGATATCCCGGCGTTATGGCGGCACCGGCCTGGGCCTGCCCATCGCCCGCACGCTGGCTGAGCGCATGGGCGGTACGTTGCGCGCCAAGAGTGAGGAAGGCCAGGGTTCGGTGTTCACCCTGGAAATTCCGCTGGAGCTGCACCAACCCGTGACCCTGAACCAACCGCCGGCGCTGGCTGCACAACCGCCCACGGGCCAGGGCGGCAAAGTGCTGTTGGTGGAGGATAATCCGGTCAATCAGACGGTCATTGAAGCCACCCTGCGAAGCCTTGGCTACGAAGTGTGCGTGGTCAGTGATGGTGCACAAGCCATTCACCAGGCCAATACCGAAGACTATGTGGCGATCCTGATGGATTGCCGTCTTCCCATCATTGATGGCTATGAGGCCACCCGGCAAATTCGCCAATTGGCAGGCTGCAGGACGGTGCCCATTATCGCGTTGACCGCCAACGCCTTGCAGGGAGACAGGGAAAACTGCCTGCAAGCCGGTATGAACGATTACCTTGCAAAGCCGTTCAAACGAACCGATCTGGAACAAATTCTGCAGTGCTGGGTCCAGTAACTTGTGGCTAAAGAGCCACCTGCGACTGGCGTAAAATGCAAAAGTGCGGCAGTCTTAGGCACCCGAATGGGCCCCTGAACCGGCCCGATTTAAATTTTCAGTGCACAAGTGTACATTCCTGTCCTTTGCGCTGTGACTTTCACTACAACGCAATAGTCTATGTGTAGGCTGGCGAACTGAGACAACATGTTTCGGTTGGTCGGGAAGATTTGCCCCACCCTGCCGCATGGGATTATTGAGGAGCTCGCATGACCAAACAAAACGCCTTTACTCGGGAAGATCTGCTGCGCTGTAGCCGCGGCGAACTGTTCGGCCCAGGTAACGCGCAACTGCCCGCCCCTAACATGCTGATGGTGGATCGCATTACCCATATCAGTGAAGAAGGCGGCAAGTACGGCAAAGGTGAATTGGTCGCCGAGCTGGATATCACTCCAGACCTGTGGTTTTTTGCCTGCCACTTTGAAGGCGATCCAGTGATGCCGGGCTGCCTGGGCCTCGACGCCATGTGGCAGCTGGTTGGCTTTTACCTGGGCTGGCAGGGTTTGCCGGGCCGCGGTCGTGCCCTGGGTTCGGGCGAAGTGAAGTTCTTTGGCCAGGTTTTGCCGACCGCCAAGAAAGTCACCTACAACATTCACATCAAACGCGTCCTCAAGGGCAAGCTGAACCTGGCCATTGCCGATGGTTCGGTGACTGTCGACGGTCGCGAGATTTATACCGCTGAAGGCCTTCGGGTCGGCGTGTTCACTTCAACTGACAACTTTTAAGGGTTATCCGCATGCGCCGCGTCGTTATCACTGGTCTGGGCATTGTTTCGTGCCTGGGCAATGACAAAGAGACCGTCTCCGCTAACCTGCGTGCTAGTCGCCCTGGCATCCGCTTCAACCCGGAATACGCCGAAATGGGTCTGCGTAGCCAGGTTTCCGGCTCCATCGACCTGAACCTCGAAGAGCTGATCGATCGCAAGATTTATCGCTTTGTTGGTCATGCAGCGGCTTACGCCTACCTGGCCATGAAAGACGCCATCACTGATTCGGGCCTGACCGAGGAGCAAGTCTCCAACCCGCGTACTGGCCTGATCGCCGGTTCCGGCGGTGCGTCGACCCTGAACCAAATGGAAGCGCTGGACATCCTGCGCGAAAAAGGCGTTAAACGTGTCGGCCCATACCGTGTAACGCGGACCATGAGCAGCACCGTGTCCGCTTGCCTGGCGACACCGTTCAAGATCAAGGGCCTGAACTACTCCATCGCTTCTGCCTGCGCCACCAGTGCTCACTGCATCGGTCACGCCATGGAACAGATCCAGATGGGCAAGCAGGACATCGTTTTCGCCGGTGGCGGTGAAGAGGAGCACTGGAGCCAGTCGTTCCTGTTCGACGCAATGGGCGCGCTGTCCAGCAAGCGCAATGACACTCCTGAACAAGCTTCCCGTGCCTACGACGCCGACCGTGACGGTTTCGTCATCGCTGGCGGTGGCGGTATGGTCGTGGTCGAAGAGCTGGAACACGCTCTGGCCCGTGGCGCCAAGATCTACGCTGAAATCGTTGGCTACGGCGCAACGTCTGACGGCTATGACATGGTTGCTCCGAGCGGCGAAGGCGCTATCCGCTGCATGCAGATGGCAATGTCGACGGTCGATGCACCGATCGACTACATCAACACCCACGGCACATCGACTCCGGTTGGCGATGTGGCAGAGATGAAAGGCATTCGCGAAGTTTTCGCAGACAAGGCACCGCCGATCAGCTCGACCAAGAGCCTGTCGGGTCACTCCTTGGGCGCCGCAGGCGTTCACGAAGCGATCTACTGCATGCTGATGATGGAAGGCAACTTCATTGCGGGCTCCGCCAACATTGATGAACTGGACCCGGCGGTTGCCGACATGCCAGTGCTGACCAAAACCCGTGAAGATGCAACGATCAACACCGTGATGAGCAACAGCTTCGGCTTCGGCGGCACTAACGCCACTCTGGTTCTGAAGCGCTGGGAAGGCAAGTAAGCCCTCCCCCCGCTCACTGAAAATGCCCCGACCTGGTCGGGGCATTTTTTTTGCCCGATGGAACGTACAACCCGGTGCAGTGCTCTATAAAGATCAGGACCTTTATCACTCCACTCTGAGGTTTGCCATGACCGTTACCGTCAACACCGTGTCCCACGAAGGTTTTCGTCACAGCATTAAAATCGACGATTACGAAGTGTTTACTGATGTTCCCAAAGCGATCGGTGGAGAGGGTTCAGCCCCGTCTCCGCACGATTATTTCGACGCCGCGCTGGGCGCCTGCAAAGCATTGACGCTCAAGCTCTATGCGCAAAAGAAAGACATTCCGCTTACCGGGGTGACTGTTGAGGTCAAGCACGATGCCAGCGAAGAGCAACAAGGCAAATACGCGCTGCACGTGAAACTGACCCTCAAGGGCGTATTAACCGACCAACAGCGCGAAGAGCTGCATAAGGTCGCCGACAAGTGCCCGGTGCACAAGCTGATGACCACCGCTGACGTCACCATCGAAACGCACTTGTCAGAAGGCGCTTTCAGTCAGTAATGCGGGCTTGGCGAGCGTTGGGTTATGCTCAACGCTCCCTTTACAGCCTGGACGGGCCCATGCCGACATTCACCGTGATTCAACCGCGCGCCGAAGACGTCGAGGGCCAGCCGATCTTGCGCCCGCTGCCTTCAGCCAAAAGCCGCAGTGTCGGGCCGTTTGTTTTTTTCGATCACATGTTGGTGACCAATTACCCGCCTGGGTACGGCATGAATATCCAACAGCATCCGCACATTGGCCTTTCGACCCTGACTTACCTGTTTGAAGGCCAATTGCAGCACAAAGACAGTTTGGGCTCAGACCAGTTGGTCGGGCCTGGCGAAGTCAGCTGGATGACCGCAGGCGCCGCGATTGCCCATATTGAGCGTACCCCCGCCCCGCTACGCGAGCAGGGCTCGACCTTGCACGGCCTGCAAGTGTGGCTGGCGTCGCCTAAAGAACACGAGCAAGGCGCAGGTTCGTATAGCCATCACCCGGCCGACAGCCTGCCCGTGAGCGATAGCCTGGGGGTCCGCGTGCGAATGATTGCCGGAACAGGCTTTTGCCTGGAGTCGCCGGTGCCGGTGCTTTCACCGACGGTGTATGCCGAAATCCATATGCACACAGCCACCACCCTGTTGATCCCTGATGAACATCAGGAGCGGGCGCTGTATGTGTTGCAAGGCGACATGCAGCTGGAAGGCCAAACACTGGAGCCACACAGCCTGGTACTGCTGCCGGCGGGTGAAGCACTGACCCTGAGCGTAGACAGCGATTGCCACGCAGTGCTGATTGGCGGCGCGCCGCTCGATGGGCCGCGACGCATGAACTGGAATTTCGTTGCCAGCGACCGCGAGTTGATTGAGCGGGCTAGAGCCCGCTGGGCGGCAGGCGATTGGCCGACCGTCCCTTTCGAGAGCGGCCGGATTGAGTTGCCCTGAAGGCCTGAGACGGCCTTAGAGGATCATCGCTGCGGCCCAGCCGAAGGCCAGCAGTGGCAGGTTGTAGTGCAAAAAGGTCGGCACCACGGTGTCCCAGATGTGGTGATGCTGGCCGTCGATGTTCAAACCGGAGGTCGGGCCCAAGGTTGAGTCCGACGCTGGCGAGCCTGCATCCCCCAACGCGCCTGCCGTACCGACGATGCACACAATCGCCATCGGGCTAAAACCCAGTTGCACGCAAAGCGGTACGAAGATCGCGGCCAGAATAGGCACCGTCGAAAATGAAGAACCAATCCCCATGGTCACCAGCAACCCGACCAGCAGCATGAGCAACGCGCCTACGCCCTGGCTGTGATTGATCCAGCCCGCCGAGGCTTCAACCAGTGATTTCACCTCGCCCGTGGCTTTCATGACTTCTGCAAAGCCTGAGGCGGCGATCATGATGAAACCGATCATGGCCATCATTTTCATGCCTTCGGTGAACAGGTCGTCGGTCTCGCGCCAACGCACAATCCCCGACACCGAGAAAATCAGAAAACCGACCAGGGCGCCGATAATCATCGAACCCAGCCACAGCTGAATGATGAACGCGGACGCAATCGCGACCCCGGCCACCAGCAGGGTCAACGGGTTGTAGTTGATCGCGGTCTGTTCAACCTGCTCGATCTTGGCCAGGTCATATTCACGCTTTTTGCGGTAGCTGATGAACACCGCCACCAGCAGGCCAACCAGCATGCCCAGCGCAGGGATAGCCATGGCGTGGGTGACATTGACCTGGCTGATGTCAACGCCACTTTTGCTGACGTTGGCGAGCAGAATCTGGTTGAGGAAAATATTGCCAAAACCAACCGGCAGGAACATGTACGGCGTGATCAAACCAAAGGTCATGACACAGGCAACCAAGCGGCGGTCGATCTTCAGTTTGGTCAGCACATACAGCAAAGGCGGAACCAACAGCGGGATGAAAGCGATATGAATCGGCAAGATGTTCTGCGAGCAAATCGCAACCACCAGCAGTAACCCGATCAATAGCCATTTGACCCTATTGCCGCCGACAGCCTGCTGCTTGTTGACCATCGCCAAGGCTCTGTCGGCCAGGGCATGAGCCAGCCCGGACTTGGCGATCGCGACTGCGAAAGCGCCCAGCAAGGCGTAAGACAACGCCACAGTGGCTCCGCCGCCCAAGCCGCTGTTGAACGCCTCGAGCGTGGCCTCGATGCTCAGGCCGCCCACCAACCCGCCTACCACCGCACCCACAATCAGTGCGATGACCACATGCACACGGGACAGACTGAGCACCAACATGATGCCGACCGCGGCAATTACTGCATTCATAGTTACAACCTCATAGTACGCACCACGATAAAAACACCGTAAAGCGGAAAACTCCGGGCAATAGACTGCTGTTCCAGTCGCCGGATTTGGAAAGGAGGGCTTATTTGAGGGCGCACACTTTGCAGGAGCATCGGCGCCTTGTCAAAGCGCAGGCCAGAAGCGATCGCCAGACCACTGAAAAAGCAATTTATCCCTAGTATTTACAAGGCTTTAGCGCAATTTTTTTAACATGAAATTTCGCTTTTTGTCGTAAAGAAATGTGTCAAATGGCCGCTAAGGGTAAAAGCCTCTTTTTAGGATGTCTCCATGTCGCTCAGACAGCTTTCCATACAGTGGAAAATCACCCTGCTCGCCGGGCTTTGCCTTGTGGGTATTGTTGCCCTGCTGGTAGGGCTTTCTCTCTACCGCATGGAGTACACCTCCAGCCTGGTAGAAGCCTCAAGCGCAAAAATGCTCAATGAGTCAGCCCAAGCGCGTATTGAAGCTCAGGGTGAGGCGCAGGCCCAGGCCATTAGCCGTCAATTCATGGACGCCTACCAATACGGAAACGGCTTTGCCCGCCAAGTCCTGTTTTTGCGTGAGCAATCTGAAAAGCGCTTTCTGGATGCCTTCGACCTGCGTGAGGACCTGACTCACCAAGTAAAAGCGGCGTTGCAGGCCAACCCTGACTTACTCGGCCTGTCGTTGGTGTTTGAAGCCAACGCACTGGATGGCAAAGACAAGTTGTTTGAGCATCAACCCGTACTGGGCAGCAACGACAAAGGCCGCTTTGCCCTTTATTGGTCACAGCCGACACCCGGCAAGCTGACCTCAATGGCGCTGCCTGAAACCGATATGTCCGACACCAGTATCGGACCGAGCGGTCAGGCCAATAACTCATGGTTTACCTGCCCACGTGCGACGCTAAAGCCGTGCATTATCGAACCATACTTTTATGACATTGACGGGCAACGGGTGCTGATGACCAGCATCGTTTTCCCGCTGATGGTCGATGGCAAGGTGATCGCTTCGCTCTCCGTTGATATCAACCTCAACAGCCTGCAAGCCATGAGTGTGCAGGCCAGTAAAAAACTGTACGACGGGCAAACCAACGTCGGCATCATCACCTCGGCAGGCTTGCTGTCGGGTTTCAGCGCGGATGCCAGCAAGCTAAGCCTGCGCCTGAATCAGGTCGACCCTAATGACGGTGCCAAACTGACAGAGTTGATGAACAGCGCGGGTCAGACCGAGAGCATCCGCAACCATCAACGTTTGAAAGTGCTGACACCGTTTTTCCCGATTCCTGGCAGCAAACCTTGGGGGGTCTTGCTCGATGTGCCTGAAAAGGTACTGGTAGGACCGGCACAAGTGCTTCAGGCCGACCTGGAGGCGCGTAATACCGCTGGCACCCTGATTGAGTTGGGGCTGGGTTCGCTGGCGGCGATCATCGGTTTACTGTTGGTATGGCTGATGGCGCGCAGCGTGACTCGCCCGATACTGGGTGTTGCGCGCATGCTGGAGGACATTGCCAGCGGCGAAGGTGACCTGACGCGCCGTCTGGAGTACGACAAGAAAGATGAGCTTGGGCAATTGGCGGGCTGGTTCAACCGCTTCCTCGACAAACTGCAACCGATCATTGCCGAAGTTAAACGCTCCGTGCAGGACGCTCGCAGCACCGCTGACCAGTCGGCGGCGATTGCGACCCAGACCAGCGCAGGCATGGAGCAGCAATATCGCCAGGTGGATCAGGTGGCCACAGCGTCTCATGAAATGAGCGCAACGGCTCAGGACGTCGCTCGCAGTGCTGCACAGGCCGCTCAAGCCGCACGTGACGCCGATCAGGCTACGCGCCAGGGCCTGACCATCATTGACCGCACAACCAACAGCATTGATCACTTGGCCGCTGACATGAGCGAGGCGATGGTGCAAGTGGAAGGATTGGCGGCCAACAGCGAGAAAATTGGTTCTGTACTGGAAGTGATCCGCGCCATTGCCGAGCAAACCAACTTGCTCGCCCTGAATGCAGCGATTGAAGCAGCACGTGCCGGTGAAGCCGGCCGTGGATTTGCCGTAGTGGCGGACGAAGTGCGTAACCTGGCGCGACGCACTCAGGAGTCGGTCGAAGAAACTCGCCAAGTGATCGAGCAACTTCAAGTGGGCACCCAAGAAGTCGTGTCGTCCATGGGCAACAGTCATCGTCAGGCTCAGGGCAGTGTCGAGCAAGTAGGACAAGCGGTCACTGCCCTGCAGCAAATCGGCGAGGCGGTGACAGTCATTACTGACATGAACTTGCAGATTGCCAGTGCCGCAGAAGAACAAAGTGCCGTGGCCGAAGAGATTAACCACAACGTGGCCACGATTCGTGATGTCACCGAGTCGTTGTCCGGGCAGGCCAATGAGTCGGCACGGGTAAGCCAGTCGCTGAACTCGCTGGCGAATCAGCAACAAAACCTGATGGATCAGTTCCGCGTGTGACGTGACAGCCAAGAGGCGCCTGTTGGCCTGAGCCGCTGGCGCCTCTTAACGTTTACGCTTGTGCAGTTCGATGATCACTGACAAGCCGCCCAGCGGGCCGGTTTCAAGCCTCATCTCCCCTCCCCATGCCTCCACAATATCGCGCACGATGCCCAAGCCCAGGCCATGGCCGCTGACTTGTTCGTCCAAACGAGCGCCACGGCTGAAGACCTGATCACGCTCGGACTCAGGAATACCGGGACCATCGTCCTGGACCTCTATGACAAATCCATTCGGATTTTGCTGAACACTCAGTTCAACCTGGGAGTCGGCCCATTTACAGGCGTTATCCAATAAGTTGCCTAGCAGTTCGAGCATGTCTTCACGGTCCCAAGGCATCTGCAGCCCGGGCGAGGCATTTAGACCCAAGTGCAGGTGATCGCCATGAATCATGCCCAGCGTGGACATTAAGGCAGGCAGTTCTGCATCGCCGTCAAACTGGGCACCCGGCAAGGCATCACCGGCCAGCCGGGCACGATTAAGCTCACGAGTCATCCGCTGTTGAATATGCTCCAGTTGCTCGCGCAGGCTTTGTTGCAACTGAGGGTAGTGCTCAAATTGCGGGTCATTGACCAAGCTGTATAAGACCGCCAGAGGCGTTTTTAAGGCATGCCCCAAGTTGCCCAGGGCATTTCGCGAGCGCTTCAAGGTGTCTTCAGTGTGGCTCAACAGGTGGTTTATCTGTGTGACCAAAGGCTCAAGTTCAAGGGGAACCTGGGTGTCCAGCTGTGAGCGTTGACCTGATTGCAATTGCACGATTTGTTTGCGCGCGGTTTCCAGTGGCCGCAGTGCTCGACGGACGGTGAGCCGCTGCATGAGCAAGATGACCATGAGCGCAACGATGCCAATGCCCAGACCAATTCTCTGCACTTGCTTGAAGCTTTCTCGTATCGGCGTGTAGTCCTGAGCCACTGTGATGGAAACAGGCTGGCCAAAGCGCAGGTAATCGCTGCGCAGGAGCAGCAACATCTGGCCTTCCGGGCCGGGTTGAAGCGTGCTGTCCAGGCCGGGCTGCTTGGGTCTGGGTAATTGCGCGTCCCACAGTGAGCGCGAGCGCCAATGAGTGTCGCCAAATTCGATACTGAAATAATGCCCTGAAAACGGACGCTGATAAGCGGGCGACAGGCGTCGCTCATCCAGCTGTAAGCCTAGAGGACCACGGCTCAGCGCGACTAACAGGTTTTCGCTGTCAATCTGCAGGCCAGACTCTAAATATCGCTGAAGGCCATTTTCAAATAGCCAGAGGCTGACCTGGCTCACCACCAGGCCCGATAGCAATAAGACACTGATCAGGCCAATGCTCAAGCGCCGCTGAATGGACTTCACTGATCACCAGACCCGAAGATATAGCCCTGCCCGCGACGGGTTTCTATGACAGATCGGCCGAGCTTGCGCCGCAAATGGTTCACATGAACCTCAAGCACATTGGAGTCGCGTTCTGTTTCACCGTCGTAGAGATGCTCAGCCAAATGGCTTTTGGAGAGGATCTGTTGGGGGTGGAGCATAAAGTAGCGCAACAGGCGAAACTCGGCAGCGGTCAGTTGTACCTCACTCTCGCCGTGGGTAACAGATTGGCGCGACTCGTCCAAGTGCAACCCTGCGGATTTAAGCAGCGGCTGGTTCGACTGACCATGAGAGCGGCGCAGCAGCGCTTGTACACGCAGTTGCAGCTCTTCAGGGTGGAAGGGTTTGGTTACGTAATCATCGGCTCCGGCCTTGAGCCCTTCAATCCGCTCAGACCATGAGCTGCGGGCGGTCAGGATCAGCACCGGCGTGGCAAGCCCCTGTGTGCGCCATTGTTTAAGGACGTCGATACCGGGAACACCCGGCAAACCCAGATCGAGAATAATCAAATCGTACGGCTCACTTTGCCCCTGATACAGGGCATCACGGCCGTCTGCCAGCCAATCCACTGCATACCCCAAGCGCGTTAGCCCGGTTATCAATTCGTCAGCCAAGGGAACATGGTCTTCAACCAGCAACAACCGCATTAATCATCTACCTCATCTTTGAGTAGCTGGCCATCTGCGGCATTCAGCTTGAGTTCACGGACGACACCGTCCTGAGTCAGCAACTCAACTTCGTAAACATACATGTCATCATCCTCTTCCAGCTCCGCTTCGAGCAGCTTGGCCTTAGGGTGATATTCGAATGCCTTTTGAAGCAGTTGCTCCAGGGGCAAGATGACGCCTTTTTCTCGCAAACGCAGCGCTTCGTCCTGATCCAGGTCCCGGGAGAAGACCAAACAGGAAAACGTAATAAGCAGCAGTGCAACACAGCCTCGAACGTACTGATTCACGGTGATCACTTACCTCCGATGCATGCCACGTTAAAAATGCGGACTATAGCGTTGTTGGCTTAATTGAAACTGAATATGCAGGTCTGTCTGCCCGTTGGCCTGGAGCTTGATTGTCGTTAGCCGTGCGTTAACTGCTAAACTGCCGCCCTGCATTCATCGCCCAAGCGATAGCCACCTTTCAGAGCTATAAACACTGTGGAAATTTTTAAAGAGTTTACCTTCGAATCCGCGCATCGGTTGCCTTACGTCCCTGAAGGCCATAAATGCGGTCGTTTGCATGGGCATTCATTCAAGGTTGCAATCCATTTGAGTGGCGACATTGATCCTGCAACCGGCTGGATCCGCGACTTCTCGGAAATCAAAGCGATTTTCAAGCCGCTGTATGAGCAACTCGACCATAACTACTTGAACGATATTCCTGGCTTGGAAAATCCAACCAGCGAAGTATTGGCCAAGTGGATTTGGCAACAGCTCAAGCCCTTGCTTCCAGAACTGTCAGCCATTCGAATTCACGAAACGTGCACCAGCGGCTGCATTTATTACGGCGACTGAACGCCTGGGTATAAAGAAACCACCTTAGCGGTGGTTTTTTTATGTCTGGAATTTGAACTGCAAGCTGCAAGCTGCAAGCTGCAAGGTAAGCGTCCGGGCATCCCGTCTTGCGCAACTAAGCCGGTTGCCATCGATGCGGCAACAACTCCCCAATCTCACTCG
>NZ_WIVR01000179.1:0-546 GCF_009600525.1 Pseudomonas sp. FSL R10-1350 | reverse complement strand
AGGCAGGGCCACGATCCATTCGCGGGCCGTCCGCGAATCCTTCCGGTTCTCGGCCAGTTCGGCGGCATTCCACAGCGCGCCGCGCTCGGCACTGCCGCCATCCGGCGCGATGATTTCGGCCGAAACTACACCCCCTTTCCGGGTGTAGTCATGGACAAGGCCGGTGCGTTCATCGACCAACTCGGAACCCGAACGATAGGCAGCAGCGGCGACGGCTGACCGTCCCGCGCTGCGTGCTATCGGCTTCGTGGTTGCGTGGTAGATGGCGATGGCCTTTGCTCCTTATTCTGATTTTTGCTTTTGCCCCGCAGGGCGCGCTGACTCGGTACGAGTCGTAAGTGCGCACTTGCTGCTTTCGCTTCGCTCTCTTGCTGCGTGTTATCGTACCACGACATATCTGAGTGAGGCCGGAAAATGGCACAAACCATAGAGCAAAAAATCGCAGAAGCTGAAGCCAAGCTAAATCGACTTCGGCAGCAAAGCCGTCAGCTCGAGAACGGGCAAAAGATCATTCTCGGCGGCCTGCTGCTCAATGCGGCCCAGCAT
>NZ_WIVR01000178.1:0-554 GCF_009600525.1 Pseudomonas sp. FSL R10-1350 | reverse complement strand
CTTCGAAACCTTCAAAGCAATGAAATAAAGCAGCCACTCGCGCGATATTGTCCGCAAGCTTTGAAGCATGGTCCCCTGCTCCCGCAAAGCGCCCATTTGGCCGAATTTCTACTTCAATCGCATTGAAAATACTCAGCCATTGTTCACTGGCTTCGGGGGAGAAATGTATCACGCCTTTTTCTCGACCAGGGTCCTTCAGCAAGGCCATATTGGGCTGAAGTAGCTCGACTAGACGCGCTGCGAATTTATCGCAATGGTCCGACGACACGGTCCCATTTTCGATGAAACGAGAGCCCTGAGTTGACCAAGGCTGGCAGACCAAAAATCTTGCCCATAACCCGGAGCCTCGAGACTGTTCGCCACGCTGCTCCATGTAGTTTTGGAAGGCGCTCTCTTGCGCCATGATCGAAACCGTCAGACGTGCATCAGCGAGCACGTAACTCTCGATCGAAACACGATCTACGGTTATGGAGTCCCCGCTCCAGAGGGCATTCTGTTTCGACAGCTCATTCAAGGCTCGTCCATTCAAAACCCCACCGCGCTCACTGGAAATC
>NZ_WIVR01000177.1:0-568 GCF_009600525.1 Pseudomonas sp. FSL R10-1350 | reverse complement strand
CAGCGAGGCACTTTTGTCAAACAGCCACAAAAGTACCCAAAAAGGCCTTGCCCCGGCGTACGGCCTCCCGAAGGGGCCTGTAGATCAAGATCAAAAACCAGATCACAAGCCAGATCAAAAGATCGCGAGACAAGCTCGCTCCTACAGGGGGAGGGGTTAAACCGGCCTTAATCGCCAGCCCAGCACGTCGAGCACGTCGCAGCCATCGCGCAGCAATAACACTGCGGTGCTGGCCAGGTGTTTGAGATCAATGGCGTCGGCCAGTTCGCGGCTGGCAAAGGTTTCCATCAGTTGGGTGACCGCCAAAACACGGGCAGCCGCGTTGGCATGCAACACATCCAGTGGCGCATTGCGGTCGATCAATAAGGCGGGAATGGTGCAGTCAATAGCAGTCAGCGGGATATACGGGGAATGCGTCATAAGTTATGTCCAATGGTTAGACGCACTAACGTTATTCATCTTTTCATTCCAAGTCGCCAAACCTGGTCGCCATGAGGGCGAGCGCGGACTATAAGCGTCGGGGTACAACAGCGGCAAGCGCCAACGCTGTACGAAGCTGCCGATAAAT
>NZ_WIVR01000176.1:0-581 GCF_009600525.1 Pseudomonas sp. FSL R10-1350 | reverse complement strand
CAGTTGCTCCTGGCTGGGTACCGACAGGTCTGTGCCCTTGGGCAAGTACTGGCGAATCAGGCCGTTGATGTTTTCGTTGCTGCCGCGCTGCCAGGGGCTGTGCGGATCACAAAAATAAATAGCGACCCCGGTCTGCTGGGTGATTTCAGCATGCCGCGCCATTTCTCGACCCTGGTCGTAGGTCATGCTCTTGCGCATCGCCAGCGGCATGCCATTGAGCGCTGCACTGAAGCCTTCCATCGCCGAGGTCGCCGTCGCGTCGTTCATCTTCACCAGCGTCAGGTAGCCACTGGTGCGTTCCACCAGCGTACCGACGGACGAGGCGTTGGCCTTGCCCTTGATGAGGTCGCCTTCCCAATGCCCCGGCATCAGCCTGTCTTCAATCTCCGGCGGGCGCACATGAATACTGACCATCTCAGGGATCTGGCCGCGCCGATCCACGCCGCCAGAGCGCGGCCGGCGCGTCGTCTTGCCTTGGCGCAGACAGATGATCAGCTCCTTACGCAGCTCACCCACTGGCAGGGCATAGATCGCGTTGTAGATCGTCTCGCGACAGACGTAGGCATCTCGCAGGTTGGGTA
>NZ_WIVR01000175.1:0-596 GCF_009600525.1 Pseudomonas sp. FSL R10-1350 | reverse complement strand
TTGAGATACAGAAGGAGACATTATGTAAGTCACTGATTTTAAAGGTAAAAAAAAAAACAGAGTACACCCCAGGAGTGTACTGGTGAGTGCACCCCAGGAGTGTACTCAGTTGTTCAACCAGTTCGCCTAGGTTTACAACCAGTACGCATGTGTGTACAACCAGTAGTACGAAACGAGACTGATGAGTACCACCATGGAAGAGGCTGAGAAACAGGTTTCAAGCGTCGAGAATTACAACTTCGTCCAGCTCAACCGTAGCTACATGAAGCAGATGCGAGAGCTAGCTCGTAGGAACCCCGTGGCGATGCAGATCCTGTTCTATCTGGTCGAGCACATGGGTAAGTCAACAAACGCCGTTGTGTGCTCCTACAAGACCCTCTGCGAGGTCACAGATCTGAGCCGAACGTCAGTCGCAAAGGCAATCAAACACCTGAAAGACGACAACTGGCTGGATGCGATTAAGATCGGAAATGCCACAGCCTATTGCGTCAACGAGCGTGCTTTTTGGCAGTCAGCCCGCAACGCAAGGCGGTACGCGATTTTCTCAGCCACGGTCATTGCATCAGAGTCAGAGCAAGACAGCGACTATCACGAAA
>NZ_WIVR01000174.1:0-625 GCF_009600525.1 Pseudomonas sp. FSL R10-1350 | reverse complement strand
TGGATCTTCGTCTCGAATTCGTTGCCTTGGCTTTGGCTGAGGGCGCTAACATCACTGCATTGTGCGAGCAGTTCAATATCGGCCGCACCACTGCCTATAAATGGCTCAAGCGTTTCCAATGTGAGGGTAAAGACGGGCTGAGAGATCGGTCCCGTCGACCTCACAGTTCGCCTAATCGAACTGCTCACGAGCCCGAGAAGCAGATACTGGCGCTCAATATCGAGCACACCGGCTGGGGGGCGCGCAAGATCAAGGGATGCCTTGAGCGGCGCGGCAACAACATGCCTGCAGCCAGTACGGTTCATGCCATTCTCAAGCGCAATGAGCGCATCGACCCTCATGCAGGCCTAGTCAAACCTTTCACCAGATTTGAACACGAGCAACCCAATGATCTGTGGCAAATGGACTTTAAAGGCCATGTGCCCATGCGTACGGGTCGCTGCCATCCATTGACTCTTCTGGATGACCACTCGCGTTTCTTTTTAACTATCGCCGCCTGTGGCAACGAGCAGCGCAATACCGTGCAGGCCCATTTGATCAATGCGTTCCGCCATTACGGGCTACCTGAGCGCATGACGATGGACAACGGGGCGCCGTGGGGCGACGAGCCTGATGCCTATACAGG
>NZ_WIVR01000173.1:0-626 GCF_009600525.1 Pseudomonas sp. FSL R10-1350 | reverse complement strand
GGCTGGACGGCGCCGTCATGCGCGTGATCGACGTGTTGCTGGCGTTTCCCGACCTGCTGCTGGCGCTGGTGATCATCACCTTCTTCGGCCAGGGCCAGCTCAACATCATCCTCGCTATCGGCATCGCCAACGTGCCGCGTTATGCGCGCCTGGTGCGGGCGCAAACTCTGGTGGTGCGCGGCGCCGGTTACGTCGAAGCGGCCACCACCCTGGGGCTGCCCCGGCATTTGGTGATCTGGCGGCATGTGCTGCCCAACGCGATCAAACCGATTTTGATCCTGGCCACCATCGGCATTGGCGGCAACATCGTCAACGGCGCGGCCTTGAGCTTTCTGGGCTTTGGCGCCGCGCCGCCAGCGCCGGAGTGGGGCGGGATGCTCGCCATGGGCCGCAACTACCTGGCCAACGCCTGGTGGCTGGTCGCATGGCCCGCCTTGGCAATCACATTGACCGTGGTCTCGATCAGCGCGATCGGCCGCGAACTGTTGCGTCGCAGCGAAGGGAAACGGGCATGAGTACACAACCTCTGATCGATGTGCAAAACCTCTATGTGCGCTTTGGTGCGCACGCGGCGCCGACCCTCAAGGGCGTGAGCTTCCAGGTGCATCCCGGCGAGTGCCTGGCGC
>NZ_WIVR01000172.1:0-640 GCF_009600525.1 Pseudomonas sp. FSL R10-1350 | reverse complement strand
CGCAAATATTTCGGCCGCGGCAAGGGCGTCGTCGCCTACACGCTGCTGTGCAATCACGTGCCGTTGAACGGCTACCTGATAGGCGCACACGAGTACGAGGCTCACCACGTGTTCGACATCTGGTACCGCAACACGTCGGACATCGTGCCGAGCGCGATCACCGGCGACATGCACAGCATCAACAAGGCCAACTTCGCCATCCTGCACTGGTTCGGACTTCGTTTCGAGCCGCGCTTCCCCGACCTCGACGACCAGTTGCAGGAGCTGTATTGCGCCGATGATCTGGCATTGTACGAGAAATGCCTGATCCGGCTGGCCAGATCGACCGGCAACTCATCGTCGGTGAGAAGGAGAACATCGACCGAATCGTCGCCACACTGGGCCTGAAGGAAATGACGCAGGGCACGCTGATCCGCAAGCTGTGCACCTATACGGCGCCGAACCCGACGCGGCGCGCAATCTTCGAGTTCGACAAGCTCATCCGCAGTATCTACACACTGCGCTACCTGCGCGACCCGCAACTGGAGCGTAATGTTCACCGCTCGCAGAACCGCATTGAGTCCTATCACCAGCTACGCTCGACCATCGCCCAAGTCGGTGGGAAGAAGGAATTGACCGGCCGCACCGACATCGAAATCGA
>NZ_WIVR01000171.1:0-645 GCF_009600525.1 Pseudomonas sp. FSL R10-1350 | reverse complement strand
GTGGCCTCGGTCGAGGCAGGCGGCTTGCCACTGCTCGAACTCCGGCCACCCCTGGCGTATCGCCCTGTAGGCCCATAGGCGCAGTTGCTCGAACAGATTGCAGTTCCGGCCCAGCCCGTAGTCCGGGAGGCGCTTGCGGCGATCCTGGGCGGGCTCGAGGTCTAGCCAACTGTCGAGGTCGGCCAGGGTGTACAGGCGCGGCTCCCAAGTGGTCACCTGCCAATGCGGGTGCAGAGGATTCTTGCAGATAAGACCGGAATAACCGAGGTCAGCACCAAGTACACGCTGTAGCGCGCAATCTACAGCTGCCGCGTACCGCAGGGGCGCAGATTTCGCGTCAGGCGCGGTACGCACGGACGTTTTGAGCCCGTAAATCAGGTGAGCGTGACCGTTCTCGGGATTTTTGGCCGTGATCGAGGGCGGCGGTGCACCTCGGTCGCTCCAGTCGATGGCCGCGCCGGGGCGGTCGATGTCATAGACGAGCCAGAAACGGTGCGTAGGCCCGTTTGGCTGGATGTATCGAGCCAGAGCGGCGCGCTCGGCGCTGCGCACCTGGAGCCCTGCGCGCAGGTCGTCGGTGTGATACGGCTTGGCAGGCAGGCGCTCCCGGAACAAGTCGAGTTGTCCTTGTTGATCTGCGATGGG
>NZ_WIVR01000170.1:0-669 GCF_009600525.1 Pseudomonas sp. FSL R10-1350 | reverse complement strand
TAATAGCCCCCGTTAGGGGGGCTCCAGCTGTGCCCCTCCAGATGTAAATCCCCCCGCTCTTCACAAGTCCAGGTGGTCGCCAGTGCAGTGACCGAAGGGCGCTGTGATGGTGAACGCCCAACAAGCAAAGCGCGTTAGCCACCAACTCAACCAACCTCTGATCTAGAGCCTCTGTAACCTTCTGACACTTGCACGGCTTTTGATTCTAAGCCAGTATACACAGAGGGCCCTCCCGGCGCTTCGCTTGGTCGGTTCCTCTGTGACCTGGTTCAGGGGGCGTGCCGCCCCCCGAAACCCCCCAGCCGGCCCCCGCCGCCGCAGACTAAAGTCCGCAACGTCGCGGGCCTCTACTAAGAGCCAAGCCATGACCGAGCCAAAGCGCGAAAAGATCATCAAGGTGCGGGTGTCCCCCGAGGAACTGGCCACCCTCCAGATGCACAGCACCAGGACGGAGCTGGCCCGCTGGATGCGGGAGAGCTGCCTCAGCCCCGGTCAGACCGATCTAGTCCGTGACCTGCGCGGCGCGGCCCCGGCGGCTGATCCCGCGTTGCTGCGCCAGTTGGCGAGCATCGGGAACAACCTCAACCAGATCGCCCGCAAGGTGAACACCGCCGAGTGGGGGGCTGTTGATCGCGTCCAGGTCATAGGCGCCCTGGCCGGGGTTGAGCG
>NZ_WIVR01000016.1:0-89927 GCF_009600525.1 Pseudomonas sp. FSL R10-1350 | reverse complement strand
GCACTGAACTGGTCGGCGCCATGGGCGTGGCCGGGGCGGGCGGCGCCGAGCAGGACGAAGCCTGCGCGGTGAGCGCTGCCCAACAGATCGGCTTGACCACACAACGCAATTAACCCGGAGGATCACACATGAAACGGTTGAAAATCACCTTGGCGGCCTTGGGCCTGAGCGCTGTTTCGAGTGTCGCATGGGCGGCGGGTAACCCGCTGAGCGTGCACGTACTGAACTTGGAGAACGGCTTACCGTCACCGGGCGTTAACGTCACCCTCGAACAGCACGTGGGCCAGAACTGGCAGATGCTGAGCCAGGGTGTGACCAACGAACAAGGGCGTATTGGCGAACTGTTCCCGGCCCAGCAGTCGCTTAAAGCGGGCGAATACCGCGTGGTGTTCAAAACCGGCGAGTACTTCAAAAAGGCCGGGCGTGACACCTTCTTCCCGGAGATTCCGGTGATCTTCGAAGTGAAAAACGCCGACCAGCACTACCACATCCCGCTGCTGCTCAGCCCTTACGGCTTCTCGACGTATCGCGGGTCGTAGGCCACACGCAGTTAGTGTGGGAGCGGGCTTGCTCGCGATGGCATCACCGCGGTTGATCTGAAAAACCGCATTGCCTTCATCGCGAGCAAGCCCGCTCCCACAAGAAATGTGCATAACCCCAAGTTATTCACAGCGCTGCGCAATCACCATCACATTGCGCGGCGTCAGGCTGCTGTCGCAAAACTCGCCTACGTGCACGTCATAACCGTGCTCTTGCAGGTACAACGCCCGGTCCAGCACCAGCCACAGTTCCAGCGGGCGACGGAACAGGCCGCGTACCAACTCCAGATTGCGCACGTGCGCCAACCGCTCCCAGCCCGCCGCTTCAAGCGCTGCCCAGTCTTCTGTCCCGGTTGTGGATAAGTTTTTCAACGCCGCGAGGTCTTCGCAGTACTGGGCAAACGGCTTGTTCAACCAGGCGCTGGGCAGCGAGGGTGTGGATAAGTATTCATCGCACTGGCGCAATTGGCGTTGCAGCCCATCAAACCCCAAACGCCGTGCCATCGATTCATCGCGCTGACGCCGCACGCGGCTGCCGGCGGTCACGGTTTCGCTCATCGGCAAGCTCAGGTCTTCCAGCGATAACTGCAAAGCCGAGGCCTTGGCGGCTGTGGATAACGCCGTGTAGTGCGGCGCACTGATGCGGTTGTAGCAGCACGGCGAAAGGGCAAGTTGTGCACAGCCCGCCGCGCTGGCCAGTTGCAGCAGGCGCACGTGCAAGTCGCCGCAGGCATGCAGGGCCACGGGGGTCATGCCGGGTTGCAGTTCAAGCGTCGCCATCACGTCCTGTTGCACATGCCGGGCATTGAGCCGATGCCGCTGACTGAGCGCCAAACCGGCCTCGACCAGCGCCGGGTCGTATTCCAGGCACGTCAGTTGTTGCTCTGCGGTTATCAAGCGGCGGCCCAAATGGCCTTTGCCTGAGCACCAGTCCAGCCAATGCGTGGGGTTTTGCTTAAAGGTCAGGCTTTGTGCGAAGGCTTCAATTTGCTGCCATTTGCGCCCCGGTACATCCACCTGCAAGCGCGGCGCGGCTGGCGCCAGAGCCTGAACGGGTAAACGCTCAAGGCGGCTCAGTGCAAGGGCGGTGGCTGCCAGTGCCGTAAACGGTGCGGGGGCGCCTAGCTGATGAGGCTGGTTATGGCTGGCTTCAGCGTCGTGCAACGAGCGCTGGCGCAACCACTGGGACAGTTCAGGATGGTGGGCTTCCCACGGCATATTCAGCTGCGTGAATGGCCGTGGGCGCCACAGCGACTGGTGCTCACGTAAAAACGCGTCCAGTGCCTCAAAGCGGGCGAGCAGTTGCTCGCCCTCAAGGTTAACGGCCTTGGCAGGCATCGACGCGCAACCAGCGCTCCAGCAGTTTGAACCCCTGGATCAGCACGAACGACATGACCAGGTAGATCACCCCGGCGATCAGGAACATGTCTACCGTCTGGTAGTTGCGGGCGATGATGGTGCGGGTCATGCCGGTCAGTTCCAGCAAGGTCACGGTACTCGCCAGCGAGCTGGCCTTGAGCATCAGGATCACCTCGTTGCTATACGCCGGCAGGCCGATGCGTGCAGCACGCGGCAGCACGATGTGCAGCAGGGTTTTACCGCGTGACATGCCCAAGGCACGGGCCGCTTCGATTTCACCCGGCGGGATGGCCTGGATCGCACCGCGCAGGATCTCGGCGATGTAGGCGGCCGTGTGCAGGGTCATGGTCAGTACCGCACACCAGAACGGGTCGCGCAGGTATGGCCACAACACGCTTTCACGCACCGCTTCAAATTGCCCCAGCCCGTAATACACCAGAAACAGCTGGATCAGCAGCGGTGTGCCGCGAAAGAAAAAGATATAGCCGTAAGGCAGCGAGCGCACGTACCACAGCTTGGAGGAGCGGGCGATGCCCAGCGGAATGGCCACGATCAAACCGGCGATGACCGACAGTGCCGTCAGCTCCAGCGTCAGGGTCGCGCCCTGAATCAGCTTGGGCAGCCACTTGATGAAGAGTTCCCACACCTGCATTACGTTCTCCTCACGAAGCCGCGTGCGGCGCGTTTCTCAAGCACGTGCAGGGTGCCCATGGCCAAGATGGTCAGGCCCAGGTACATCACGGCAGCCACCATGTAGAAGGTGAAGGGGTGTTTGGCGAAGGTCACGGCGTTTTGCGCCTGACGCATGATTTCTTCCAGACCGATGACCGAGACCAGCGCGGTGTCTTTCATCAGGATCATGAACAGGTTGCCCAGGCCGGGCAGGGCGATACGCCACATTTGTGGCAGCACCAGCTTGGTGAAAATGCGCGGCTTGGACAGACCCAATGCCATGCCCGCTTCGCGGTGGCCTTTGGGGATGGCCAAAATGGCGCCACGAAACACTTCGGTCGCATACGCGCCAAAGCACAGACCCAGCGCGATAACACCGGCAGCGAAGGCGCTGAGGGTGAGGTCGGGCATGCCGATCAGTTCGCCGAGGCCGCGTACCGCATTGACGCTGCCGAAGTAAATCAGCAACACCCAGAGCAGTTCCGGCACGCCGCGAACCAGCGTTGAATAAGTGCCACCGAGCCATTTAAGCGGCTTGTACGGCGAAGTTTTGGCCAATGCACCGAGCAGACCGAGCACCAGGCCCAGACACAGCGCAGTGAGTGCCAGTTTGACGGTCATCAGTGCGCCAGCGGCAAGCGCCGGGCCGAATCCGTATAAATCGATAGTCATGGGTTAGGCAGGCTTTGCTAGGGACCGGCGCTGCGTAAGGCAGCGCCGGTCAGGCAGGTCAGTAGATGCTGAACGGGAAGTACTTGTCGTTGATTTTCTTGTAGGTGCCGTCTTCAACGATTTGCTTGAGGGCGAGGTTCAGCTTGGCGCGCAGTTCGTTGTCGCCTTTGCGCAGAGCAATGCCAACCTTGTCGTCTTCATTGACCGGCTCACCCTTGAACTCATAAGCCTGGCCTGCCTCGCTTTTGAGCCAGTCGTAGTTAGCGTATTTGTCAGCCAGCAATGCATCGACACGGCCCGAGATCAGGTCAAGGTAGGCGTTTTCCTGGGTGTCATACAAAGAAATTGTCGCATCTGAACCCACTTTTTCATCGAGCCAGGTTGCGGCCTGGGTAGAACGCTGGGTGCCTAGTGCTTTGCCCTTGAGTGAAGCGATGTCGGTTTTGAAATCAACTTTTTTTGGAGCAATGAACTGCTGTTTGTTGGAGTAGTACGGGTCGGTGAAATCGACCGCTTGCTTGCGCTCGTCAGTGATCGACAGTGACGACACGATGAAATCGAACTTTTTGGCATTCAGCGCCGGGATGATGCCGTCCCAATCGGAGGTGACGATCTCGCACTCGGCTTTCATCTTCGCGCACAGGGCCAGGGCGATATCAGGGTCAAAACCGACCACCTCGCCACTGGCGTTCTTGTTATTGAACGGAGGGTAAGCGCCCTCAATACCGACTTTGTACTTATCAACAGCCAAGGCATTAGCACTGAACACCAACGTGGCGGCAGCAGCCAGGAGAAGTTTTTTATAGTTCTGCATTCGTATTGCTCCGTTAGCGATTGCTGGACATGAATTGTTTGCAGCGCGCTGAGACCGGGTTATCAAACACCTGGTCAGGCGATCCTTGCTCTTCGATCAGGCCTTGGTGCAAAAACACGACTTCGCTGGACACCTGACGGGCAAAGCCCATTTCGTGGGTGACCATGAGCATAGTGCGACCTTCCTCGGCGAGCGCGCGGATCACACTAAGTACTTCCTGGACCATTTCCGGGTCAAGGGCTGATGTGGGCTCATCGAACAGGATCACTTTAGGTTGCATGGCCAGCGTGCGAGCGATAGCGGCACGTTGCTGCTGACCACCGGACAGTTCCGACGGGTAGGCATGGCGTTTATCAGCGATGCCTACCTTGGCCAGCAGCGCTTCGGCCACTTCGATGGCTTCGGCCTTGCTCTGGCCCAGCACGCGGCGTGGCGCCTCGATGATGTTGTCGAGGATGGTCATGTGCGGCCACAGGTTAAAGTTTTGAAACACAAAACCCAGTTCACTGCGCATGCGGTTGATTTGTTTGCCATCGGCAGCAACCAGCTCGCCCGATTTGGCTTTTTTGAGTTTGAGCTCTTCACCGGCAACGAGGATCTGGCCCTCGTGCGGGTTTTCCAACAGGTTGATACAGCGCAGCAGAGTGGACTTGCCGGAACCGGAAGAACCCAGGATCGAGATCACGTCGCCGTCGCGTGCGGTCAGCGAGATACCTTTAAGTACCTCAAGCTCTCCGTAGCGTTTATGCAAATTGCGGATTTCAAGCGCGGGCGTGGCCAAAGCCATGTGCGGTCCTCATTGTGTTCGGGTGCGATCCTGCTATTGGGCGGCCTTCCTGGCGAGGGCCAAGCTAGCATAGGGTCGCCAAGGCAACCAGCCGCACCACCAGCCCAAAAGGCACGAGTGTGGTCGTTTGTCGCATCGCGATAGAAGACTGTCGCGCCGACAACAACCAAGCCCCGTATTTTGCCGTTCGGCCAGAGAGGTGTCGCGTAAAAAAGGTCGCGATGTTGCCAGTTTTGGCCCTGTGTTGGAAGCACGAACCTACTAAAGGTCAAAGATGCGCACCGGTTTAGGGCCAGATGGGTAGATTTGCTTTTTTTTGGTGCGCGAGTTTCCCTGTAACTGAGTGTTACGGTAACAAATAGGCAAAAAGCCATTACGCTCAACAGGTTACAAACACATCGCAAATGCCTTACAGGCCGCACAAACCGTGCACCTGTCACATTTTGGCTCATTTATTGCGTAAATAATTCTAAACGCTCCGTTGGTTACTTTTTACGAGAAGGTAATCAAGCGCGGCGCTCGGAATGGCTTTCACTGCAAAGGTAGTCCCAATGAGCAATACACAAACCTCTAACGGCCTGGAGCAAGGGCTCAAGCCACGGCATGTGACCATGCTGTCTATCGCGGGGGTCATCGGTGCCGGCTTGTTCGTCGGCTCCGGACACGCGATTGCCCAGGCGGGCCCTGCCGTGCTGCTGGCCTACGCCGCAGCAGGCACGTTAGTGGTGTTGGTGATGCGCATGCTGGCCGAAATGGCCGTCGCCTCGCCGGACACCGGTTCATTCTCCACCTACGCCGACCGTGCAATCGGGCACTGGGCCGGTTTCACCATCGGCTGGCTGTACTGGTGGTTCTGGGTGTTGGTTATCCCGCTGGAAGCGGTGGCGGCCGGCACTATCCTGCATGCCTGGTTCCCGGGCGTGGAGATCTGGGTGTTTACCCTGGTCATCACCTTGTTGCTGACCATCACCAACCTGTTCAGCGTCAAGAACTACGGCGAGTTCGAGTTCTGGTTTGCGCTGGTCAAAGTGCTGGCGATCGTGGGCTTCATCGGCTTGGGCCTTGCGGCCATCTTCGGCCTGCTGCCCACCAGCGGCGTCAGCGGTGTGTCGCACCTGGTCGACACCATCGGCTTTATGCCTAACGGCATGGGCGCTGTATTGGCCGCCATGCTGACCACCATGTTCTCGTTCATGGGTACCGAAATCGTCACCATCGCGGCGGCGGAATCCAAAGACCCGAGCAAGCAAATCACCAAGGCCACCAACTCGGTGATCTGGCGGATTGGCTTGTTCTACCTGGTGTCGATCTTCATCGTTGTGGCCCTGGTGCCATGGAACGACCCAAGCCTGGCCAGCGTTGGCTCTTATCAGACTGCACTGGTCAGCATGGGCATCCCGAATGCCAAGCTGATCGTTGATATTGTGGTTCTGATCGCGGTCACCAGCTGCCTGAACTCGGCGCTCTACACCGCTTCGCGCATGCTCTTCTCCCTGAGCAAACGCGGTGACGCACCGGCCGCGGCCAAGCGCACCAACGCCAGCGGCACGCCTTACTGGGCCGTCATGATGTCCACCGGCGCAGCCTTCGTGGCCGTGTTCGCCAACTACGTGGCGCCTGCTGCGGTGTTTGAATTCCTGCTCGCCAGCTCTGGCGCCATCGCGCTGCTGGTGTACCTGGTGATCGCGGTATCGCAACTGCGCATGCGTAAAAAGCGCATCGAAAAGGGCGAGAAAATCGAGTTCAAAATGTGGTTGTTCCCGGGCCTGACCTGGGCGGTGATCGTGTTTATCGTGGCCATTCTGACCATCATGCTGTTCCAGCCAGAGCATCAGGCTGAAATCATGGCCACCGGCCTGTTGAGCATTGTGGTGGTGGCGGCGGGCCTGTTGGTCACACGTCGTCGCAGTGCAGAGAAAGCGGGGGCATCGGTACTTAACTGAGGCCAGGACGGCCCTCAACGTTGAGTCCAGCAAAAGGCCGCCATCGTTCGCGATGGCGGCCTTTTTTGTGGGCGTTACAACCGTGGGCGATCAGTTGATTTTAGGCACCGTAAAGCGGAACTCGCTGCCTTCGCCCGGCGTACTCTCGGCCAGCAACTGGCCACCGTGGGCCTTGATGATGCCCTGTGAGATGTACAGCCCAAGGCCTGTGCCCGTGGCGTTGCCTTCTTTGGCCGTCCAGTAACGGTCGAAGATATGCGGCAGTTGTTCGGCGGGGATGCCTTTGCCGGAGTCACGCACGCTGAACACGATGTCATCGCCGTTGGACATGGCCGCCACCACGATTTTGCCGTCGGCCGGGGTGAACTTGATCGCGTTGCTGATCAGGTTGGACAGCACCTGGAACAAGCGCTCAGGGTCGGCGTGAATCTGCAGGTCGGGTTCGGCGTGAAAGGTCAGCTCTACCTGCTTCTCGCTCGCCAGCGGCATTAGCAGCGACAGAGCCTCTTCAAATATCTGCGTCACGTCCAGAGACTGCGCCGAGATCGTGTAGCGGCCCGCCTCGATCTTGGAGGTGTCGAGCAAGTCTTCCAGCAGGATGTTCATGCGGCTGCTGGCCTGCTGCATGGTATCGATGGCCGTGGTGATGCGTCTGGATGCGTGCGAGCCGTCGCTGCTGAAGGTCTTTTGCATCATCCCGCAGAGCATCGAAATGATCGTCATGGGGTTGCGCAAGTCGTGGGATACCACGGCCACCAGCTCGTCCCGTGCCCGCACCGCCTGTTGCTCGCGACGCACCTGGCGGGCCAGGTCGTTTTCCAGCGCTGAGCGCCTCAGGTCATTGGCGGCGAACAGGTCGCCATGGCTCCATTTGGTCGAAATGCCGTCCATTTCGACTTTCCACAGCTCGAACGAAGTCCGCGGGCTCAGGCGCAAACCGGTCTCGCTCGACTCCAGATTGAGCGGCTTTCTCGGGTCGCCGCTCCAGGGAATGCTCTCTTTGACCTCGGTGCGAAACCACAGCACGCCATTGTCCACGGGCTTGGGCAGGCTCATGGCCAACAGGCCGCTGGCAATGTCCTTGTAGTCTGCTGCCGGGGCAAACAGCGTGGACAGGTTATGGGTGGAGAACACGGGCGCATCGTTCTGTTTGAACCATTGGTACAGCTCACGAATCTGCTCGGGCTTGGGGCATTGGCCATAACGGTGCAGCACGTTGTCTTCAAGAATGGCCACGCCGCTGGCCTGGGTCAGGTCCATGAGCAAGGCGTGTTCTTGCGCCAGGCCGTCAAAGACGTTTTCCGGGCCTTGCACCATCGCGCTGTTGAGGCGCACCAAGGCGTCCATTTTGGCTTCACGTTGGCGGCTGATCTCCAGGGTTTGCAAGGCGCTGATTTGCAGCGACAGCACCTGGCCGATGGTCTGGCAGGCCATGCGCAGCTCGTGCGGCACGTGCAGCGGCGTGCGGTGGCCGCAACTGATCAACCCCCACAAGCGGTCACCATCCATGAGCGAGATGCTCATCGACGACAGCACGCCCATGTTCTTCATGTACTGGCAGTGAATCGGCGACACACTGCGCAATGTCGCCCCGCTGAGGTCCAGCGGTTGCTGCGTGTCGGGGCGCAGCCGGGGCACCAGCTCAACCGGTGTGTAGTCGGCATTCGGGATAATGCGCAACCAGTGCGTGCGGTACAGCTCGCGCGCCTGCTCCGGAATGTCCGAGGCCGGGAAGAACATGCCCTTGAACAGCTCCATCGACGGCGACGAGGCCTCGGCGATCACCTGGCCGTGGCCCTCTTCCTGGAAGCGATAAATCAGCACCCGGTCATACCCGGTCAGCGCCTGGATCTCCTTGACGCAAATGTCGTACAGCGCAGGCAGCGTCTTGGCCGCTTGCAGGCTTTGCAGCACGCGGCTCAGGTTGCGGATCTTGGCCATGGTGCCCACCAGCGCAGCCTGATCGGGCTTTAACTCAAGCTCCAGAATCAGCAGGCCATTGTCTCTGTGCAGCAGACCTTCATAGGCAATGCCTTGCAGAGTCAGCTCCAGGGGCGGCACATCGACCTGCCCGGCGAACTGCGCCGCTTGCTCGACGATGGTCGACGCGTGCGGGCCGGTAAGGGTCGCCAGCGGCTGATCCAACAGCGCAGCCGGTGCCAGGCCGAACAAGTTTTCGACGTTGGCGCTGATCTGCTGGATGTGCAGGTCCGGCTCGGACAAGGTCAGCAGCAGGCCGTGGGGCTGAATGGCGCCCGGAAAGCGAATCGGCTCGTCGGCGCAATTGGCCAACAGGGTTTCAAAGGTTTGCGTATCTAGTGGGGTCATAACAACACCTCCTGGCGTTCGAGCCAGCGCTCGAAACAGCTAAAAGTGGAACAGGCAGCCTTGACGGCTTCATCGCATCCTTGGGCGTCCAGCGGAACGTCGCTTAGAAATTCCAGAAAAGACTTCCACTGGCGGCCAGTGGCTTCGCCATACACGTAAAGAAAAGCGCACCCGTTGTGGGCGTCCAGGCCCAGGTGTTCAGCGATTCGTTTACGCAACACATTGCCGCCCAAGGTTGCCCCTTCAAGCACATACAACACCCCAAGCACGCTGCCCTGGCTGTTCATGGCCGGCAGGGTAGGGCACTGTGCCAGGGTGCCGGGGTTGATGTTCAAGGCCTGGAGGTCTTGCTCCAGAGCGGGGGTCTTGAGCCTGGCGTGCAGATCAAAGCCCGGCGGGATCCATGCACTGTGTGAGAGTGCGTCTTCTATCGCCTGATAAAACCCGTAATAGGCTGCCAGTAAACGTGTGTAGAGCCCCGTATCAAGGCTGTCCGAGAAAAACGGCAAGCGCTTCTCCAGGGCGACATGCAGGGTGTGAGTACCAGAACGTAACTCGGTCAAAACCGAAGGCAGTGATGGGGTAAGCGTGTCATGTGGCATGCGGTGTTACGGGGCTCTCTGTGTGCGCTTATGAATAGGCGCTCATGTCTGTTTGAATGCGCCGTGTGTAAAAAGTGCAATTATTTTGCTAGCAGGTTAGCAGTTGGTTTTTTGTAGGAAACGTCTTAACTGCACACAGGAACGTTTTTTTTGTCGACAGAGAGGTACTCATGCTCGAACTACGCCCCAGTTGCGAATGTTGTGATTTGGACCTGCCGCCAGACTCTGCTCAAGCACGGATTTGCTCGTTCGAATGCACGTTTTGTGCGACGTGCGTTGAACAGAAACTGGGAGGCATCTGCCCTAACTGTGAAGGCGAGCTGTTGCCCCGCCCGCGACGCCCCGCGAGCAAACTCGCAAACAACCCGCCGTCGACGGCACGGGTATACAAGCCCGACGGGTGTTTTGCCCGGTGAGGTTTAAGTGCTAGAGGCCTCGATCAGTGCTTGCTCGCGGTCGGTTTCAAAAAGCTCGTTAGCAACACTCTTAAAGTGGGAGCGGGCTTGCTCGCGATGGTCTTCAGAGCGCCTCATTCAGTCGCAAAAGACGCGTCATCGTTAACGATCATCGCGAGCAAGCCCGCTCCCACAGAGGTAGAAATCGCTTAAGTGAACAGTGTTGCGCTAAGTGTGGGCATGCCCAAAAACTCCAGCAGTACCGGGTCGCGCACAAATTCGCGTGGGCTTTTATTCAACGCGTAACAGGGTGCGGTAATGGGTCCAGCTCAATTCGGTACGCACTGCGTTCCAAATTGGAAATCCTTGATAGAAGCCGCGCATGTGACGCAAGTTGCGTTCGTCAAAGCCTTTGCCAAACCCGAGTGTCAGGGCCTTTTGCCGTGCCTGGCGAATCAGTTCACCCAAAGAACCCAGCAAGGGCGCTAAATCGGAGTCGCAAGGGACAGGTAGCGGAGGATTCATTGTTATTGCCGCGCATTGACCTAAAGAGCCAATGAGGATGTCACTGCCAATTCGTATTAGCTGCTGGTTTTTTGTGGGATATCTCTCTGATTTGACGGTGAAAATATTGGATTGGCGACACTCTGTAGGAGCGAGCTTGTCTCGCGATCTTTTGATCTTGGGATTCGCTCGCAGAGGCAAGGCAGGTGTTTACGCGTCAGGGATCAGCGAGTCGACCGTCGCTTTGGCCGCGCGCAGGGCGTGGCACAGCAGGAAGGCTTGATGGGCGTCGATCAGGGCGGTGCCGGTGGCTACGGCGTCCAGTGAGTGAGCGGCGGCAGACAGCAGTTCTGAGGCGCTGTGCAACGCATCGGCAGCGGGGATGTCGGGCGTGACGCTGAATAGCAAATGGTCGGGACCGGTTTCATGGAAAGCGAGGGCGGTGGTGTGGGATTGGGTCATGTATTTCTCCAACTTTTTGAGTAAGAGCTGACACGATCCTTCCTACGGGATTGGGTGGCAGCCATGTGCGGGGTAGGAATTCCGGGAAAGTTGGCACCCGGCCAGACCGAAGTCTGCCCGCACACAGCTGCCATAGAGCGTTATCTCAGGCATAAAAAAACGCCGGAGATACAGTCTTGGGCGCTACGCGCCAACTTTTATCGGGTTCCTACACCCGGCCACGGGATTGACCGCGACGCAGCGGACTCTAACGTTCACACCCGCTATTGGCAATAGGCCCAAAAGCCCCTCACCCCAACCCTCTCCCGGAGGGAGAAGGAGCTTTACCGAGGTGTTTTCAGATTCTGCGCAGTACCGTCAGCGTGCAGAAAGCCTTCAGCATCCCCCAATCAGTTCCTTCTCCCTCCGGGAGAGGGCTAGGGTGAGGGCGCTTTAAAGGAACACACCCGCCCCGGCATCCCCGCCGCCAATTCCCCTTGTCGTAACCACTGCAACGCAATCGGCCACAAGCTGCCTTGAAAACGGCTATGAAAAAACGCGAAATGCCCAATGGCCGCTTCGCCGATTTCTTGGGGGTCTATGCGCAAGTGCGTACGCGGGCTGGCGCTGAAATGGCTCAGCAGGCGCTCAGTGGCTGCCACTGTGCCAAAGGGGTCGTCGCTAAGGCTGATAGCAAGGGTGTTGGCCGTTACCGATGAAAAGGGCAGGGCAGCCCGTTTGCGTGCGCTGGGCAGCTGCTCGTAGCGCGTGCCCAGGCCGCACCAGTCGCTGACCACGCCTGCCGGGGTGTCTTCGAGCCAGCCCAGGCGTTTGCCCGGGAAGTAGCCGCACACCCGCGTCAGCAGCGGCATCACCCCATGCCATTTGGCGAGCATGGACCAGCGCTGATCAGCCGCATAGTCGCGCCAGTGGGCAAACTGCGCGCCCACCGTCACCAGATTGCGGATCACCGCCCCGGACGCCCCCAGGCCCGCTGCACAGCCGCCAAAGCTGTGACCGACCACATCGACAGGTTGGCCGGGGTATTCGCGCTGTGCGCGCTGGAGCAAGGCTTCAAAGTCGAGCGCGCCCCAATCCGACCATGAGGCTTTAAACCCGCGCAGCGACCCGGCACGTGAAACCCCGATGCCCCGGTAATCAAACAGCATCACGTCCAGCCCATGGCTAAACAGGTATTCGGCAAAGCGCGAGTAATACGTGCAGCGCACCGACGTCGCGGCGTTGATGATCACCACTGCCCGCGTCGGGTCGCCAGCGCCATGGCGCCACTCAATACCGCCCAGCACATAACCGTCAGCGGCGGGCTCGGTAAACGCCCGGCTGACAGGTGGGGTCAGCGCTGCGGTCAGTGCGCGCTCCGGGTGTTGCGCTCTTGCAGCACGCGCGAGGCCTCGACATAGGCTTTCTGGAAGGCCGGTGTTTCGATCCAGGCCACGGCGCTGTCTTCGTCATCGCCGTGAATGGCAATGCGGTACTCGATCAACAAGCCCATCAGGAAGTCCGTGGCGCTGTCTTCTTCCTCTTCGGAAATCACCAGCTCCAGCACCGGGTACTGCAGGAACACCGTGCACATCGCTTGCAGGTTAATGGCCTCGGCGGCCTTCATGACCTGGAACAGGTCTTCGTAATCGGCCGGGTCAAAACCGTTGTCGAGGATGTCCTGGAAGTTAAACGTGCTCAGATCGATTTTGACGTCATCGAACGGATGATCCATCAAGCTGCTGGCCGACGTTTTGGCCGGCTTGCCGATGCGGTTCTGCTTGGCCTTGGATTTGGCCCGCTGCGCATTCTTTTGCTGTTTTTTAGGCGATGACATTAAAAGGGTGTGTCCTTGCAGGCTGAAGAGAGGATTGAACCTCATCTCTTTGCAATCGCCAAGAGAGGTGGCGCTTACGGATAAAAATCGCGCGCAACAAAAAACCCGCACTAGGCGGGTTTTTTGTGTGCTTTGGCGTGGCGTGAACACCACATCAAAGCTGAATGTGGTGCCCAGAGACGGAATCGAACCGCCGACACGGGGATTTTCAATCCCCTGCTCTACCGACTGAGCTATCTGGGCAACGGGGCGCATTAGAAGCTTTTTCCGAGGATCCGTCAAACACTTTTTTCAAAAAAATTTAATTATTACCGTCGCTTACGGACCAAACCCTTTAAAACCGGGGTTTACTCGCTCGGCGGAACGTAGCCTTCTGCTTTGGCATATTCTTCACCGCTGAAGAACTTATCCATCTCGCCCTGCAAATATTTTCGATCTTCGGCGTTCATCATGTTCAAACGCTTCTCGTTGATCAGCAAGGTTTGGTGTTTTTGCCAGTCAGCCCAGGCTTTGGCCGAGACGTGGTCGAAAATGTCCTGACCTTTGGCGCCCGGGAATGGGGCGCGCTCGAGGGCGGGCAGTTCTTCTTTGTATTTGCGGCACATGAGGGTGCGGGTCATGAGGTCTCTCCTGCGTGGATTAGGTCGGCTGCACGTTTGAGCAGCTTCTTCACCGGGGCAGCAAGGCCCAGGCGCGGCGGGGTGGCGAGGTTATACCAGAGCCAGTCAGCCTCGGCCACGTGATGGCCTGCCTCCTGGACCTGGATCAACCAAGGCTCAATGGCCAGTTGGAAGTGGCTGAAGGTGTGGGTCAGGCCGGGCAGTTCGTGATGTTCGCCCAGGGACAGCGCGTGTTGCTGGGCCAGTGACTCGATGTCATTGAAGTCGTCCAGCTCGGGCAGGCTCCACAGGCCGCCCCACAAACCGGTCGACGGGCGGCGGTAAAGCAGGATCTCGCCGTCGGCGTTGGCCAGCATCGGCATCAGCGTGCGCTTTTGCGGGATGGTTTTGCGCGGCTTGGGGATCGGGTAGCGCGTTTCGAGGCCGAGCATGTGCGCTTCGCAGTGGGTTTCCAGCGGGCACAGCAGGCAACTGGGCTTGCTGCGGGTGCAGAGCGTGGCGCCCATGTCCATCATCGCCTGGGTGTAGGCGTTGACCCGGTCATAGGGCGTGAAGCGCTCGGCGGTGGCCCACAGCTGTTTGGCGACCTTGGGCTCGCCCGGGTAGCCTTCTTGCGCGGTAAAGCGGGCCAGCACCCGTTTGACGTTGCCGTCGAGGATCGGCGCGCGCAGGCCCATGCTCAGGCTGGCAATCGCCCCTGCGGTAGACAGGCCAATGCCGGGCAGTTCGACCAGCTTTTCAACGTCACGCGGGAATTCGCCGCCGTACTGCTCGACGACGATTTTCGCGGTTTTCTGCAAATTGCGGGCGCGGGTGTAGTAACCAAGGCCGGTCCACAGGTGCAGCACTTCGTCTTCGGGGGCTGCGGCCAAGGCTTCGACCGTTGGCAATGACGCCATAAAGCGGTCGAAGTAGTTGAGCACGGTGCTGACTTGAGTCTGCTGCAACATGATTTCCGAGACCCACACCCGGTAAGGGGTGATGCCCTGTTGCCAGGGCAAGTCGTGGCGGCCGTGGCGGTCATACCAATCGAGCACGGCACTTGCGAACTGCTCATCCCTCATCGTTTAAACAGCCCTTTGAGCGCGTCTTTGAGTTCGGGGCTGACTTTGTCACCGAGTTTTTCTTCAAGTTTCTCGCTCAGTTTGTTGCCGGCGGCTTTAACGGCGACTTTGCCCAAGCCTTCTTTGTCCAGGCGGCAGGCCTTGGCGCCCAGTTCCAGCGGGCCACGGCAGCGCAAAGGCAGCTCGATGCCGACGAAGTTTTTGCCCACCTGGCACGCCGGGTCGGGCATGGGGCGGGTGTCGCCTTCGATGATGATGCCAATGCGGTAGTCCATGCCCAATACGCGCAGGTCGATGTCGCCATCGCCTTTGACGCTCAGGCCGGGAATGCGCACCACCAGGTCCTGGTTGCTGGCCACGCCGTTACGGAATACCAGGCTGCCCTTGAGTTCGTTGAAGGGCGTGTCTTTGCCCAGCGGGGCGCCGCTCAGGGTTTTGCGGTTTAGCGTGGAGATGGCTTTGCACAGTTGCTGTTCAATGTTGGCATTGAGCAGCACGCCGTTGTTGAGGGCGAAGCTGGCGGTGCCGTTGAGGCTCTGGATCAGCGCGCTCTGGCTGTTGCCGCTGCCGGTCACGTTGCTGTTGAGGGTCAACAAACCGGTGACGGGTGATGTTTGCCCCTGGCTCTGGAGGATCTTCTCGACCGGCACACTGGTGATGCGGGTTTGCAGTTTGACCACCGGCAATACCGGCTGCACATTCAGGCTGCCGTTGGCGGCAAACGTGCCTTTGTAGAGGCTGCCGCTGAGGTTTTCGAGGGTCAGCACACCGTCTTTGCTGTTGGCTTTGAGCGCCGCATTCTGAATGGGCAATTTGCTCAGGGTCAGTTGGCCAAAGCTGATGTCGGCGTTCAGGTCCAGGGTTTTCAGACGCTCAACAGGGATGATCTTGGTGGTGCTCCAGCCGCTCTTGGTCGGTGCATCCGGCAGCGGGCTGTCACCCGAGGCGGTCAGTGCGCTGGCTTCGCTGCCTTGCACTTCGGCCTGACGCGCAGCCTTGGCGCCATTGGCTTCGGCTGATTTAGGCGGCAGGTAGCGATCAGCGTCGAACGTGTCGGCTTTGAGCTGAATACGCAGGGCTTGCTTGGCGAAGTCTTCGACGGCAATGCGGCCATTGAAGGTGCTGTCATCGAGGTTCAGCTTGAGGTCATCGAAGCTCACGCTAGTCGGCGTAGCGGAGAGCTGGGTGACCAGTTCGAACTTGCTCAGGCTGCCCGGCGCCATGGCAGGCAGGGTTTGGCCGATGCTGTCGAGGAACTTGGCCAGGTCGAGCTGGGCAATCGACAGGCCGCCGCTGATTTGCGGGGTTTTATCGAGGCTGTTGGCCTTGAGTTCACCGAGGGCGCGCAGCTGGTTGGCAGAAATCTTCAGGCTGCTCCATTCGGCGACGTTCGCTGCCATATCAACCAAAAGCTGGCCTGAAGCGGAGAAGTTCATGGTTTTGCCTTGCAGCGGCTCGCCCGAGGCTTCGCCCACGATCTTCATGTCTTCAAGCTGATAGCGCTTGAGCACGCGGTCAAAGCGCAGCTTGCCATCGAGCTCGGTCTTGACCCGCATCACCGGCTGGTTGGTGCCCAAAAAGGCGGTCAACTTGACCGGGATGCTGGTGGCCTCGTGAACCGGGCCGGTGCTCAGCTGGATGCTCTCGGCGCTGAACTGCTTGCCGGTCAGCTCGTCGCTGTATTCAACGCGGGCGTTGTTCACGGTCAGGCTGTCGATGTCGAGCTTGATCGGCTGGCTGGCGGTGTCTGCGGCAGCAGGCTTGGTGCTGTCGGTGGCGGCTGTTTCAGTGCCGGGCGCAGCGGGTGCAGGCTTGCCAATGTCTTCCCAGTTGCCGCGACCTTCTTTGTCGCGGGTCAGGTGCAGGTTCAGGCCTTCGACCCGAACGTCGCTCATTTGCACTTCTTTGCGCAGCAGCGGCAGCACGCGCACTGACAGGCCGAGCATTTGCAGGTCGGCAAAAGGCTGGTCGGGGGCTGTCAGGGTCGCCACGCTGGCGTCGTGCAGTTCCAGGCCAAGCCACGGGAAGAGGCTCCAACCGATGTCGCCATTGAGGGTTAGCTCAATGTGGGCTTTGTCACGGGCTATCTGGCGGATCTCGTCTTTGTAATCGTTGGGATCGAACAGGTGGCTGAGGGCAAAGCCCAGCGCCACGATGATCAGCAACAACCCGAGAAGCACCAGACCCAGGATTTTGCCGAACGCTTTCATGGGCGAGTCCTTGTAAGTCTGTTGTTAGGTGAGTTTCAAATTTAGCCGCTGAGTATAGCGCCACGCGATGACGGACTGGGGCGCGGATAGTGTCAGAACAGTTTGCGTATTAAAGACCGCATCAGCGAAGGCTTTGGCCTACGCTGAAGTGGTAATCTCCGTCCGTTTTCCAGGCCTTCCAGGGCGTAGTGTCTCGCCTTGATCTCAATCCTACAAAACGGCTGTGCGCTATACAGGCGCCAAAGTCGGGGGTTGAGCGTACTTGGGGAACATTCCATCCATGGGGGAGATAAAAATGACAACCAGTACTGTCGCGGGCAGCCCTGCCTCGCCACCTGCGTTTTTGTCCAAAGAACGCATCATCGCAAAACCCGGCTTCAACCGCTGGCTGGTACCGCCCGCCGCGTTGGCCATTCACTTGTGCATCGGCATGGCCTACGGTTTTTCCGTGTTTTGGCTGCCATTGTCCAAAGCGGTCGGCATCACCCAAGCGGTTGCTTGCGCGCCGGACATGAGTTTTATCGCGCAGGTGTTCTCATCGCAATGCGACTGGCCGATCTCGATGCTCGGCTGGATCTACACCTTGTTCTTCATCTTTCTGGGCTGCTCGGCAGCGGTGTGGGGCGGTTGGCTGGAACATGCCGGGCCACGCAAGGCGGGTGTTGTATCGGCATTGTGCTGGTGCGGCGGCTTGCTGATTTCGGCGCTGGGCATTTATACCCACCAGATCTGGCTGATGTGGCTGGGTTCGGGGGTGATCGGCGGTATCGGCCTGGGCCTGGGTTACATCTCGCCCGTGTCGACGCTGATCAAGTGGTTCCCGGACAAACGCGGCATGGCCACCGGCATGGCGATCATGGGCTTCGGCGGCGGGGCCATGGTAGGCGCGCCGTTGGCGACAGCGCTGATGGGGCATTTTGCCGGTCCGGATGGCGTGGGCGTTTGGCAGAGCTTTGTGGCGATGGCGGCGATTTACTTCGTGTTCATGATCGGTGGTGCCTTGTCGTACCGCGTGCCGCCGACCGGCTGGAAGCCCGCAGGCTGGACGCCTTCGCCTAACAAGGTGGCCAACTCGATGATCACCAAGCGCCATGTGCACGTGAGTGTGGCCTGGAAAACACCGCAGTTTGCTTTGGTGTGGCTGGTGTTGTGCCTGAACGTGTCGGCCGGTATCGGCATTCTGGGCATGGCCTCGCCGTTGTTGCAGGAGGTGTTCGCCGGCAAGTTGCTGGGCAATGATCTGTCGTTCAGCCAGCTGGACGCTGCGCAACTGGGCCAGATCGCGGCCATCGCGGCCGGGTTCACCGGCTTGTTGAGCTTGTTCAACATTGGCGGGCGATTCTTTTGGGCATCGTTCTCGGACTACCTGGGGCGTAAAAACACCTATTTTGTGTTCTTCGCGCTGGGCTTTGCGCTGTACGCGATGGTTCCCAACCTGGGGCATCTGGGCAACGTGTCGCTGTTTGTAGCGGCGTTCTGCATCATCTTGTCGATGTACGGCGGTGGTTTTGCCACGGTGCCGGCTTACTTGGCGGACTTGTTCGGCACGCAAATGGTCGGGGCTATTCACGGTCGCTTGCTGACCGCCTGGGCAGCGGCGGGCGTGCTGGGGCCGGTGTTGGTCAACTACCTGCGCGAGTACCAGCTGAGCATCGGGGTGCCGCGCGCGGCGGCCTATGACATCACCTTGTACATCCTTGCGGGCCTGCTGGTGCTGGGCTTTATCTGCAACCTGCTGGTGCGCCCGGTGGCTGACAAGTACTTCATGACCGACGCGCAACTGGCGGCTGAACAAGCGCTGGGGCATGACAAAGGCGCCGATACGACGACCTCGCTAGAATGGAAAGCCGCGCCGGGCAGCCGTCCCTTGACCATTGCCGCGTGGTTGGCGGTGGGCATTCCCCTGTTGTGGGGCGTGTGGGTCACGGTGCAGAAAACAGCGGTTCTGTTTCATTAAGTTGTAAAGCCTTTGCGTAGCAGCTGCCGAGCTCCGCGAGGCTGCGTCCGGCGGCAAAGCCGTCGTAAAACCAGGCAGTGCGGTGTTTCATATTGACCGTGGTCTCAGGTTTTACGATCGCTTCGCAATCGGACGCAGCCTCGCGGAGCTCGTCAGCTGCTACGCAGTTGTGTGTCTTGGGCGCATTACGTCAGTCTTATCACCCACCATGTTTCTGTTTGCCTGACCCGTGCCTATAATGGCCACCTTTTTCGCCCAATGATTTTGCGGAGCTGGTGATGGCCGAACGTAAGGCGTCAGTCGAGCGCGATACTCTGGAAACCCAGATCAAAGCCTCGATCAACTTGGATGGTACCGGTAAGGCCCGATTCGATATCGGTGTGCCTTTTCTTGAGCACATGCTCGACCAGATCGCCCGGCATGGGCTGATCGACCTGGACATCGAGTGCAAAGGCGACCTGCATATCGACGATCACCATACCGTCGAGGACGTTGGCATTACCCTGGGTAAAGCCTTCAACCAAGCGGTCGGCGACAAAAAAGGCATGACCCGCTACGGTCACGCTTATGTCCCGCTGGATGAAGCGCTGTCGCGCGTGGTCATCGACTTTTCGGGCCGTCCTGGCCTGCAAATGCATGTTCCGTACACCCGTGCCACCGTCGGCGGTTTCGACGTTGACCTGTTTCAAGAGTTCTTCCAGGGCTTTGTGAACCACGCCAACGTGACACTGCACATCGACAACCTGCGCGGCACCAACACCCACCACCAGATCGAAACCGTGTTCAAGGCTTTTGGCCGCGCACTGCGCATGGCGATCACGCTCGATGAGCGTATGGCCGGGCAAATGCCCTCGACCAAGGGCGTACTCTGATGCAGACAGTGGCGGTTATCGATTACGGCATGGGTAACTTGCACTCGGTGGCCAAGGCGCTGGAGCACGTGGGCGCCGGCCGGGTGTTGATCACCAGCGATGCCAACGTGATTCGCGAAGCCGACCGCGTGGTGTTTCCGGGGGTAGGCGCGATTCGCGACTGCATGGCTGAGATCCGCCGTTTGGGTTTCGACTCGCTGGTGCGTGAAGTCAGCCAGGACCGTCCTTTTCTGGGTATTTGCGTGGGCATGCAAGCCCTGCTCGACAGCAGCGAAGAGAACGGCGGCGTCGACTGCATCGGCCTGTTCCCGGGCCAGGTGAAGTTTTTCGGCAAAGACCTGCACGAAGAGGGCGAGCACCTCAAGGTGCCGCACATGGGCTGGAACGAAGTGCAGCAGAAGGTCGATCACCCGCTGTGGCATAACATTCCAGACCTGGCGCGCTTCTACTTTGTGCACAGCTACTACATCGCGGCGGGCAACCCTCGCCAGGTGGTGGGTGGCGGGCATTACGGCGTCGACTTCGCGGCTGCGCTGGCCGAAGGCTCGCGTTTCGCGGTGCAGTTCCATCCCGAGAAGAGCCACACCCACGGCTTGCAGTTGCTGCAAAACTTTGCGGCCTGGGACGGCCGCTGGTAATGGCGCCGCGCAAGCCGAAGCTGCCGATTCTCACGCTCACCCCAGAGCAAGAGAGCGAAGCCACCAGCAAAATTAAACGCTTTATGGAAGACCGCTTCGAACTGGACCTGGGTTCGTTTGAAGCGGCCGAAATCCTTGAGCTGTTCACTCGCGAAATCGCGCCGCATTACTACAATCGCGCGATTTTCGATGTGCAGACGCACCTCAAAGAGAGGTTCGAGAGCATCGAAAGCGACCTGTGGGCACTTGAAAAGAATTGATTTTCGAGTCACTGACTCCCGAATTTGAAGGTTTGCCAGATGCTGATTATCCCCGCTATCGATCTTAAAGACGGTGCCTGTGTACGTCTGCGCCAAGGCCGTATGGAAGATTCCACGGTGTTCTCCGATGACCCGGTGAGCATGGCCGCCAAATGGGTAGAGGGCGGTTGCCGTCGTCTGCATCTGGTTGACCTGAACGGCGCCTTTGAAGGCCAGCCGGTCAACGGTGAGGTGGTGACTGCCATCGCCAAGCGTTACCCGCACCTGCCGATCCAGATTGGCGGCGGCATTCGCTCGCTGGAGACCATCGAGCACTACGTTAAGGCGGGCGTGAGCTACGTGATTCTGGGCACCAAAGCAGTCAAGAACCCGGAGTTCGTGGCTGAAGCCTGCCGTGCCTTCCCCGGCAAAATCATTGTCGGCATGGATGCACAAGATGGCTTCGTGGCCACTGATGGCTGGGCTGAAGTCAGCACCGTGCAGGTCATCGACCTGGCCAAGCGCTTTGAAGCCGACGGCGTGTCGGCCATCGTTTATACCGACATCGCCAAAGACGGCATGATGCAGGGCTGCAACGTGGAATTCACCGCAGCCTTGGCCGCAGCCACGAGCATCCCGGTGATCGCGTCGGGCGGTATCCACAACCTGGGCGATATCAAAGCCCTGCTGGACGCCAAGGCGCCGGGCATCGTGGGCGCCATCACTGGCCGCGCCATCTATGAAGGCACCCTGGATGTCGCCGAAGCGCAAGCCTTCTGCGACAGCTACAAGGGCTGAGGAGAACCGCATGGCGCTGGCCAAACGCATCATCCCTTGCCTGGACGTGGATAACGGCCGGGTTGTGAAGGGCGTTAAATTTGAGAACATCCGCGATGCGGGTGACCCGGTCGAGATCGCCCGCCGCTATGACGAGCAAGGGGCTGACGAGATTACCTTTCTCGACATCACCGCCAGCGTCGATGGTCGCGACACCACGCTGCATACCGTCGAGCGCATGGCCAGCCAGGTGTTCATCCCGCTGACCGTGGGCGGCGGCGTGCGCTGCATTCAAGACATTCGCAACCTGCTCAATGCCGGTGCCGACAAGGTGTCGATCAACACGGCGGCGGTGTTCAACCCGGAGTTTGTGGGCGAAGCCGCGCAGCATTTCGGCTCGCAGTGCATCGTGGTCGCTATTGATGCGAAAAAGGTTTCACAGCCGGGTGAAACCCCGCGTTGGGAAATCTTCACCCACGGCGGGCGCAAGCCGACCGGGCTCGACGCGGTCGAGTGGGCGATGAAGATGGAAGGCTTGGGCGCCGGTGAGATCCTGCTGACCAGCATGGATCAGGACGGCATGAAAAGCGGCTTTGACCTGGGCGTGACCCGTGCCATCAGCGACGCGCTGGGCATTCCGGTCATCGCCTCCGGAGGCGTCGGCAACCTGCAGCATTTGGCCGATGGCATCCTGGAAGGCCACGCCAGTGCCGTGCTGGCCGCGAGTATTTTCCACTTCGGCGAATACACCGTGCCAGAAGCCAAGGCCTATATGGCCGAGCGCGGGATTGTGGTGCGCTAATAGCCTGGCCCTTCAGCGCCCGCAATGGGCGCTGATGTTTCATCGTTTGACCCAATCCGGCCACACGTCCAAAGGCTACTGGACAGCATGGTAAGCCCACGGCACTCTTTGCACACCATGGATTTGGGTAAACGTTATGTTTAAGCGTCTTTGTCTCTTGCTTGCCAGTTGCACGATGTTGCTGGTGAGTAGCGTGTTTGCGGCCCCGGCCGAGCGTCCAACGCTGGTGCTGCTGACTGAAAATTTCCCGCCTTACAACATGGCCAAAAACGGCAAGAACTTTGCGCAGAACCAGAATCTTGAAGGCATTGCCGTCGATATTCTGCGTGAAACGTTCGAGCGTGCAGGCGTCGACTACAGCATGACCTTGCGCTTCCCTTGGCAGCGTATCTACAACCTGGCGATGGATAACCCCAATTACGGGGTGTTTGTGACGGCGCGGGTGCCTGAGCGTGAACACCTGTTCAAGTGGGTCGGCCCGCTTGGCCCGGACGACTGGGTGCTGCTGGCGCGGGCCAATAGCCCCATCGAGCTGACCACGCTTGAGCAAGCGCGGGCCTATCGAATAGGCGCTTATAAGGACGATGTGATCGCCATGTTCCTGGAGAAGCAGGGCTACGCGCCGGTGATTGTGTTACGCGACCAGGACAACGCCAGAAAGCTGCAGGCCGGTCACATCGACCTGTGGGCCACGGGTGATCCGGCGGGGCAGTTTTTGGCCCGGCAAGTGGGTATTTCAGGGTTCAAGACGGTGCTGCGGTTTAATCAGGCTGAGCTGTTTCTGGCGTTGAACAAACAAGTGCCCGACGCCGTGGTCAGCAAACTGCAGGCCGCGCTGGATGAGCTCAAGGCCGAAGGCGAACTGGACAAAATCCGCGCCCGCTACCTCTGACCCAACCCCGGCTTCGCGATCTTTTGATCTTTAAAAAGATCGCGAGGCAAGCTCGCTCCTACAGAGTGTTTTAGCGATAAACCCCATTTTTGCCATGCGCGTCCATCGCCTGGTTGCTGCGCACGCCGATCATTTGTTTGATGTCGATCCAGTCGATGCCCTGGGCTTTGAGCGTGGGCAGTTCGCGTTCGAGCACGGCGAGGGTTTGCGGGTAGGGGTGGCCGATCATGACCACGGAGCCGTGGCTGCGTGCGTGTTTGATCGCGGTATTGAGCTGCTGGGTGATGGCGTCTTCGGTGCGTACGTTGTCCAGGAACACGTCCCGCGACACGCTGGCCAGGCCGATTTTTTGCGCCTCGGCCGCCGCAACCGTTTTGGCGCTGGTGCGGCTGTCGACGAAGAATTTGTGCCGCTGTTGCAACTCGCCCATCAACCAGGCCATCGCCTGCGGCTGAGCGGTCATGCGGCTGCCTTCATGGTTGTTGATGCCGCTGGTGTAGGGCACGGCCTTGAATGCCGCATCGAGGCGTTTGGCGAGTTCATCCAGAGGCAGGTCAGGGTGCCAGGCAAACGGTCCCGTTGCCGGGTCCATTGGCATGTGCAGAATGACGATTTTGCCGGCCTTGTGCGCCTCGCGGGCAAATTCAGCGGCGTGCGGGGTGTCGGGCATGATCGCCGTGGTCACCGGCCCCGGAAAGGCCAGAACACGCCGATCACGGGGCAGGTTTTGCCCCAGGTCGTCGATGATCAGGGTCAGGTAAGCCTTGCGCGGTGCCTCGGGGGCGATGGCAGGCGCCGCGTGGGCGGCGCCGCTCAGGCAGCAGAGCAGGGCGATGACAGACCAGAAACGCACCGTTAATTGCCGCGCGTGATGCTCAAGCCTTTGAGCAGGCTCAAGGCCTGGCTCAACTGGTAGTCATCGTCTTGCGGCATGGGTTTGGCTTTGGTGCCGGAGCCGGTCGGTTTGTCTGCACCGCCGTTGCCGTTGCCGAGGTGACCTTGCAGGTCGGCCTCTTTGTAGTACTCGTTGTCTTGCTCGCGGGTGATCTTGGCGCGGTTGACTTCGATGTCCGGCACGATGCCCTGGGCCTGAATCGAGCGCCCGTTCGGGGTGTAGTACAGCGCGGTAGTAATTTTCAGTGCGCGGTCGTTGTTCAGTGGCAAGACGGTCTGCACCGAGCCTTTGCCGAAGCTTGGCGTGCCCATGACCACGCCACGCTTTTGATCCTGCAGGGCACCGGCGACGATTTCGGATGCCGAGGCGCTGCCGCCGTTGATCAGCACCACCAGCGGCACGGCTTCGCTCAAGTCTTTGCCGGTGGCCGAGAAGCGCAGTTCGGAGTTTGGCAGGCGGCCTTTGGTGTACACGATCAGGCCTTTTTTGATGAAGTGGTCGACCACTTCAACGGCCGATTGCAGCACGCCGCCCGGGTTGTTACGCAGGTCAAGGATGATGCCCTTGAGCTTCTTGTTGCCGTTTTCTTTGCGCAGTTTGGCCAGCGCCGCGGCGACTTCTTCGCCGGTCTTGACCTGGAACTGGGTAATGCGGATGTAGCCGTAGCCGTCTTCGAGCAATTGCGCTTTGACGCTCTTGACCTGGATATTGGCGCGGGTCAGCGTCACGTCGAACGGCGCACCGCCACCGCGAACCAGGGTCAGGGTGATTTTCTGGCCGACTTTGCCGCGCATTTTGTCCACGGCTTCGGTCATGGTCAGGCCGTTGGTAGGCTGGCCATTGATCTTGACGATAAAGTCGCCCGCCTGGATGCCGGCCTTGCTGGCAGGGGTGTCATCGATCGGCGAGACGATTTTGATATTGCCGTCTTCCGAACCGACTTCGATGCCCAGGCCGCCGAACTCGCCGCTGGTGCTTTCTTGCAGCTCGGCGAAGTCTTCGGGGCCCAGATACGCAGAGTGCGGGTCAAGGTTGCTGAGCATGCCCTTGATGGCGTTCTCTAGCAGGGTCTTGTCGTCTACCGGTTCAACATACGCGGCCTTGATGCGGTCCATGACCTCGGCAAATGTACGCAGCTCTTCCAGCGGCAGTGGTGCCTTGGCGCTGGCAGCGGCCGCAGGCTGAGCGACTGGCTGGGCAGCAAACACCAGGGGTGATCCAATCACCAGAGCGATCGTCAGGGCCAGCGAGTTGAGGCGGGACAAGTGCGGCATGTTGAACGAACTCCTACGTATTAAAGGTGATGGCACTCATCCTTGAGTGCGGCACCATTGTGCAGGGTCGCTGGGGCGGCCCTGCTGACGAATAGCAAAGTACAGCGCTGGTGTGGCTTGCCCACCGCTGTTGCCCACGGTGGAGATCACATCGCCAGCTTTTACAATGTCTCCAGCAGACTTAAGCAGGGTCTGATTGTGGCCATACAAGCTTAAGTAACCGTTACCGTGGTCCAGAATGACCAGTTGCCCGGCGCCGCGCAGCCAGTCGGCAAACACCACCCGACCGCCGTGCACCGCGTGCACCTGGGTGCCCGCATTGGCGCTGATCATCACCCCGTCCCACTTGGCACGGGCGTCATCGCCACGGCTTTCACCGAAGCGGGCAAGCAATCGACCATCAACCGGCCAAGGAAGTTTGCCCCGTGCCTGAGAAAAAGGTCCGCCATAAGAGACGCCCGCACTTGAAACCAAGGCACCTGGGGTGGACTTGACCACTTTGCGCGGGGCGTCGGTAGCCACCGATTCAGCCTCACGCTGGCGTTTCTTTTCGGCTTCTTGCTGCGCGATCAGGGCTTTTTGCCGCGCCTCTTCGGCTTCGCGGGCCTGACGGGCGAGGGTTTCTTCAATGGTCTTGAGGACTTTAGCCAGATCTGCCTGATCCTGCTCGCGAGCTTGTAACTTTTGATCGCGGTTTTTGACGTCGGCGTTGATCTTGGCCAGCACTTGCTGGCGGTCAGCGCGGACTTTGTCGAGTTCGGCGCGCTGGCTGTCCAGGCTGCTTTTTTGTGTCAGCAGTTGTGCCTGTTGGGTGTTGATGTCGGATTCGACATTGGCCAACTGGCGCAGGGTTTCGTTAAACCCTTTGAGCTGGGCCAGACGGGCCTGGCTCAGGTAATCGTAATAGGTGAGGGTTCGGGCGAACTTCTCGGGGTTCTGCTGGTTGAGCAGCAGTTTGAGGTATTCCTGACGGCCACCTTGATACGCGGCCCGGGCTTGAATGGCGATCAGACGTTGCTGTTCAACTTTTGCGCTGTTGAGTTTTTTCTTCTCACTATCAAGGCGCAGCAACTCGCCTTCACTCTTTTTTAGTTCTTGTTGCAGGGCCTCCACCTGCTTTTCCAGCTTGCCGATTTCAGTTTCGGTGCTGCGCAGGTCTTTTTGCGCTCCGGATTTTTCTTCCTGGAGCTTGCCGAGGAGCTTTTTCAGCTCGCCGATGTCCTGACGCGTGGCTTCCAGCTGCTGTTGAGTTTGCGCGCGCTCGTCGGCAAACGCCGGTTGGAGCAAGCATGTGAGGGTCAGAGCTATAAGGGCGCGAAGCATGGGGCGGGCGACACCTGGAGGAACGGGACGGCCTAGTATGCCCGCCAACGTTGTCTATAAGGAATGGATGAAGGTGAAATTGTGGCCTGAATCCGGTGTGCTCAGAACGTTGTAGTCGCTGCCGCAGGCTGCGATAAGGGCCGAAGGCCCTTCAATAAAGCAGGGCCGCTGTGCGCCCCATCGCAGCCTGCGGCAGCGACTACAAGGCGTTTACGCGTCGACCAGGATGCTGGTGCCGGTCATTTCTTTGGGCTGTGGCAGGCCCAGCAGCTTGAGCATGGTCGGTGCGACGTCAGCCAATACACCGCCTTCGCGGACCTTGAGCGCACGCTTGCCGACATAGATGAACGGTACGGGTTCGCAGGTGTGGGCGGTGTGCGCCTGACCGGTGGACTCGTCTTCCATCTGTTCAACGTTGCCGTGGTCGGCGGTGATCAGCGCTTCGCCGCCCACTTTGTCCAGCGCTTCAACGATGCGGCCCACGCAGGCGTCCAGGCATTCAACGGCTTTGACGGCGGCATCGAACACACCGCTGTGGCCGACCATGTCGCCGTTGGCGTAGTTGACCACGATCACGTCGTAGCGCTGGTGCTCGATGGCATCGACGATTTTGTCGGTGACTTCAGGCGCGCTCATTTCTGGTTGCAGGTCGTAGGTCGCGACTTTCGGCGACGGCACCAAAATGCGCTCTTCACCCGGGAACGGCTCTTCGCGGCCACCCGAGAAGAAGAACGTCACGTGGGCGTATTTTTCGGTTTCGGCAATGCGCAGCTGGGTTTTGCCGTTTTTTGCCAGGTAATCGCCAAGCACGTTTTCCAGGCTGCCCGGTGCGAAAGCGCTCGGGGCCGGGATGCTGGCCGCGTATTGGGTCAGCATGACGAAGCCGGCCAGTTTCGGCTGGCGTGCACGTTCGAATTCCTTGAAGCCGTCTTCCACAAACACGCGGGTCAGCTCACGGGCGCGGTCGGCACGGAAGTTCATGAAGACCACGGCGTCGCCGTCTTCAACGGTCACTGGCTCACCAATGGTGGTGGCTTTGACGAACTCATCGCTTTCGTCGCGGGCGTACGCGGCTTCAAGGCCTTGTTGCGCGGTGGCAGCGTTGAACTCGCCTTTGCCGTCGACGATCAGGTTGTAGGCTTGCGCCACACGGTCCCAACGGTTGTCGCGGTCCATGGCGAAGTAACGGCCAATCAGGCTGGCGATACGGCCTTTGCCGAGGGTTTTGAAGGCCTCGTCCAGCAGCTCAATCGACGATGCAGCGCTTTTAGGCGGCGTGTCGCGGCCATCCAGGAAGGCGTGCAGGTAGATTTTTTCAGCGCCGCGTTTAACGGCCAGCTCGGCCATCGCGACCAGGTGGTCCTGGTGGCTGTGAACACCGCCATCCGACAGCAGGCCCATGATGTGCACGGCTTTGCCCGCGCCAACGGCTTTGTCCACGGCTGCGCAAATGGTCGGGTTCTCGAAGAACTCGCCGTCGCGGATCGACTTGGTGACGCGGGTGAAATCCTGATAAACCACGCGCCCGGCGCCGAGGTTCATGTGGCCGACCTCGGAGTTACCCATTTGGCCGTCCGGCAGCCCCACATCCATGCCCGAACCTGAGATCAGGCCGTTTGGCATGCTGGCGGTGAGGCGATCAAGCACAGGTTTTTTGGCTGAATAGACGGCGTTGTAATCGTGACTTTCACTGTGACCGAAGCCATCCAGGATGATCAGGATCAGAGGTTTAGGCGTGGTAGTCATAGATCCCACTCGTGGCGTGGTTAATAGAAGTATCAAGAAGATGCGCAGTTTAAAGCGAAGTTCATGTGGCGTCACCGCCGGGCGGGGTTTGGCGGGCCATGGTGCCTGTGTATACTGGCCCACATTTTCACGCCCTGGAACCTTCTGATGGTTGATCACCTGATTGCATTTGCCACTTCTCACTACCTGCTTGTAGGCGCGTTTGTCATCTTGTTGGCGTTGTTGATCGCCCATGAGGTGAGCCGCGGCGGCCGCAGCGTCAGCACCGGCGAACTGACCGGCCTGGTCAATCGCGACGAAGGCGTGGTGATTGATATTCGCCCTGCCAAAGACTTTGCTGCCGGCCACATTGTTGGTGCGCTGAACATTCCGCAAGACAAACTGATGGCGCGCATTGCCGAACTGGACAAGCACAAGGGCAAGACCCTGATCCTGGTGGATGCGGCTGGTCAACACTCCGGCACGCACGCACGCGAACTGCTCAAGGCCGGCTACAACGCCGCCAAGCTGTCCGGTGGTATTGCGACCTGGCGTGCAGATAACCTCCCAGTGGTGAAGTAACTATGTCCAAGGTCATCGTATATTCCAGCGACTATTGCCCTTACTGCATGCGAGCCAAGGCTTTGCTGGAGAAAAAGGGTGTTGCCTTCGAAGAAATCAAAGTCGACGGCAAACCTCAAGTTCGTGCAGAAATGACCCAAAAGGCAGGTCGTACTTCCGTTCCGCAAATCTGGATCGGCGACCGGCATGTGGGTGGATGCGATGACCTGTTTGCGCTCGAACGCGCAGGTAAATTGGATGCGCTGCTGAACGTCTGACTCTCATTCTCTAAAGCCCCAAGATGATCAAGGATCTGTGATGACTGACCAACAGAACACCGCTGCTGTTAGCGACGAAGACACTGCTCCACAATTCTCCCTGCAGCGTATTTACGTACGTGACCTGTCGTTTGAAGCGCCGAAAAGCCCGGCCATCTTCCGTCAGCAGTGGGAGCCGAGCGTTGCTTTGGACCTCAACACCCGCCAAAAGCCACTGGAAGGCGACTTCTTTGAAGTGGTTCTGACCTTGTCGGTCACCGTGAAAAACGCTGAAGAAGTGGCGTTTATTGCTGAAGTTCAGCAGGCTGGCATCTTCCTGATCAAAAACCTTGATCAAGCTTCGATGAGCCACACCCTGGGCGCGTTCTGCCCGAACCTGCTGTTCCCGTATGCCCGCGAAACTCTGGACAGCCTGGTGGTTCGTGGTTCGTTCCCGGCGTTGATGCTGGCTCCGGTGAACTTCGATGCTCTGTACGCTCAAGAGCTGCAGCGCATGCAAGAAGAAGGTAGCGCGACTGTTCAGTAAACAGCGCCCCGCCCATAAAAAAAGCGCCTGAATGGCGCTTTTTTTATGGGCAACGTTGTATCCGCGGCTACTTAAACCCCAACTGGCGCCAGGCTTCGTAAACGGCCACGGCCACGGTGTTGGACAGGTTCAGGCTGCGGCAGCCTTCGCGCATGGGCAGGCGCAGGCGGTGGTCGCTGTCTTGTGCGTCGAGCACCTCAGGCGGCAGGCCACGGCTTTCAGGGCCGAAGATAAAGGCGTCGCCTTCAGCAAACTGCACATCGTGGAACGGCCGCGAGCCTTTGGTGGTAAAAGCGAACAGGCGCGGATGGCCCAGGCTTTCCAGGCAACTGGCCAGGTCGGCATGGCGCTTGAGCGGCGCGTACTCGTGGTAATCCAGACCTGCCCGGCGCAAGCGCTTGTCGTCCAGCTCAAAACCGATAGGCTCGATCAAGTGCAGGTGGCAGCCGCTGTTGGCGCAGAGCCTGATAATGTTGCCGGTATTCGGCGGAATTTCTGGTTGAAAAAGGATGACGTGAAACATGCACGGCTCCGAATATAAAGATGGGCAGCATTCTACGCCTGATGAGGACCCAAGGCCGAAACTATGGCCAAGGGTTTTAGGTTCTTTAGCGATAGTCGGTGTGATGGTCGGGATGATGATCGGCCGTTTGACGATGCCTGAGCCGACTGAGCTGCAGCAGATAGAGGTCCAGCCGCAGGGTTTAGTGGTGTGGTTTAACCACGAGCCCAAGCTGCACGGCGAATGGGTAGACGGCACCCTCGGGCTGTTATTCGCGGCCAAGGGCCAGCCGCAAAACGGCCAGCTTAAGGTGAACGGTAGGGATGTGAATTGGCGGGTGAGTCGCACCGATGCGGGTGTGATGCTGACCCTGGTGGCGGCCCGCGCCTTGAAGGGCGACTGGGCCGGTGCGCCGCAGGATGGGCGCTGGCGGCTGCAGGTGAACCTGCAAGAGTAATAAAAGAGGGAGTCCCGGCCTGCCTGTACCAGGCTCCCCAAAAGCGTTGAACGCGTTGATGCGGGTGGCATCAAGGCTGCGGTGTAAAAGAAGGGAGTCCCGGCCTGCCTGTACCGGGTTCCCTAAAAGCGTTGTGCGCGTTGATGCAGATGGCATCAAGGCTGCGGTGTAAAAGTGGGGAGTCCTGGCCTGCCTGTACCAAGGTCCCCTAAACCGGTGTTGCTTAGGTAACAGGGTTATTGCAGGGCGCGTGCCAGTTTTGTTTTTTGGCTGTTATTTTCTTTGCATAGACGCAAAAGCCCCGTAATCCGGGGCTTTTGTGTGTAAGGCGGGTGTGTTGAGTGCCGCAGGTTAGAGGCTTTGGGGTATGCAGTGCACAGAAGTGGGGCGAGATGCATACGAGTGGTGCGGTGTTCATAAACATGTAGGAGCGAGCTTGTCTCGCGATCTTTTAAAAGATCAAAAGATCGCGAGGCAAGCTCGCTCCTACAGTTAACGGCGTTTAAGCGTCGTCGCCGTCATCCTCGTCGCCGTCGATTTTCATGCCCAGCTCTTTGATCTTGCGGGTCAGGGTGTTGCGGCCCCAGCCCAGCAACACGGCGGCATCGCGGCGGCGGCCAGCGGTGTGTTTGAGGGCCGTCTCGATCATGATGCGTTCAAAGGTCGGCACCGCGCTGTCGAGCAGGCTCGACTGGCCACGGCCCAGCGCCTGATCGGCCCATTGACGCAACGCTTGCTCCCAGTTGGTCACCGGCGACGCGTCTTGATGCAGGTTCAGCAACTCGGGGGGCAAGTCGCTGATGTGCACTTCGCGGCCCGAAGCCATTACCGTGATCCAGCGGCAGGTGTTTTCGAGCTGGCGCACGTTGCCTGGCCACGGCAGGTTTCGCAGGTATTGCTCGGTTTCGGCTTTCAGCAGTTTTGGCTCGACCGACAGCTCTTGCGCCGCGCTGCTGAGAAAGTGCCGCGCCAGCGTCGGGATGTCTTCGCGACGATCTGACAAACGCGGAATATGGATGCGGATGACGTTCAGGCGGTGGAACAAGTCTTCACGGAACTTGCCGGCCTGCACCAGGGTTTCGAGGTTTTGGTGGGTCGCGGCAATGATGCGCACGTCGACCTTGACCGGAATATGCCCGCCCACCCGGTAGAACTCGCCATCGGCCAGCACGCGCAGAAGGCGCGTCTGGGTGTCGGCTGGCATGTCGCCGATTTCGTCGAGGAACAATGTACCGCCGTCGGCTTGTTCAAAGCGCCCGCGTCGCAGGTTGGCCGCACCAGTAAAGGCGCCTTTTTCGTGGCCGAACAGCTCGGACTCCATCAGGTCCTTGGGGATCGCCGCCATGTTCAACGCAATAAAGGGCGAAGCCGCCCGCGGGCTGTGGCGATGCAGGGCGTGGGCCACCAGCTCTTTACCGGTGCCGGACTCGCCGTTGATCAGCACGGTGATGTTGGAGTGGCTGAGGCGACCAATGGCGCGAAACACCTCCTGCATCGCCGGCGCTTCGCCAATGATCTCGGGGGTGGGGGCCGCTGCAGGCGCCACGGCCAGGCCTTGTTGCTCCTGGGCATGCTGGTTGGCACGCTTGACCAGCGACACGGCCTCGTCAACGTCAAACGGCTTGGGCAGGTATTCAAACGCGCCGCCCTGATATGAGGCGACAGCGCTGTCCAGGTCGGAATGAGCGGTCATGATGATCACGGGCAGGCGCGGGTGCTGTGCGCGGATCTTGGCCAGCAGGTCGAGGCCGCTGGCGCCCGGCATGCGGATGTCAGAAATGATCACGTCCGGCTGCTGGCGAGCCAGGCGGCTCATTACCCCATCGGCGCTGTCGAAGCTCTGCGTGGTCATGCCTTCCTGTTGCAAGGCTTTTTCCAGGACCCAACGGATTGAACGGTCGTCGTCGACGATCCACACGGTTTCACTTCGGCTCATGTCGATGCGGCTCCTTGTTCCAGTGGTAGAAAGATCGAGAAGAGTGTGTGGCCGGGCTGGCTTTCACACTCGATCAATCCCTGGTGCTGACTAATGATGTTCTGGGTGATGGCAAGACCCAGCCCGGTGCCATCCGGGCGTCCGCTGACCATCGGAAAGAAGAGGGTGTCTTGCAGCTCAGGCGGGATGCCCGGGCCGTTGTCGATGATTTCAATTTTGGTCACCAGCCGGTGGCGCACATGGCCGATGGTGAACTGACGCATGGCCCGGGTACGCAAGGTGATGCGGCCCAAACGCAGCTCGTTTTGGGCGCTGATGGCCTGCATCGCGTTGCGCACAATATTGAGCACGGCCTGGATCATTTGTTCACGGTCGATCAACAGGTCAGGCAGGCTCGGGTCGTAATCGCGCACCAGGGTGATGTCGCCCTGGGTCTCGGCTTCGACCAGATTGCACACGCGTTCGAGCACTTCGTGCACGTTGGTCATGGCCAGCGACGGCAGCTTGTTGGAGCCCAGCATGCGGTCCACCAGGTTACGCAGGCGGTCGGCTTCTTCGATGATGACGTTGGTGTAGTCGCGCAGGTTTTCATCGGGCAACTGGCGCGCCAACAGTTGCGCCGCGCCGCGAATACCGCCCAGCGGGTTTTTGATTTCGTGAGCCAGGCCGCGCACCAGCATCTTGCTGGTTTCTTGCTTGGACAACTGCGCTTCCTCTTTGGTGATGCGCAGCAGCCGGTCCCTTGGGTGCACTTCGAGCAACAGCATGGTGCCTGCGGTGCTCAAGATTGGCGTGACCGCGTAATCGACGGTCAGGGTCTGGCCTGTGGCAGAGGTCAGCAACGCTTCGCGCTTGGTAAACGGGTGCGCTTGCTCAACAGCCAGACGTAGCGATTGCAGGGCCTCGGTGGTCTCGGTGAACAGTTCGCTGATGAATTGCCCATGGCTGCGCTGCCCGCTGATGGCCAGCAGCATTTCCGCCGCCGGGTTCATGTACTCAAGACGCAGAGCGTCATTGAGCAACAACGTGGCGGTGGTCAGGTTGTCGAGTAACAGTCGGTGCAGGGCATCACTGATGGTCATGGGCCGATCCCGGATTGCGTGCGCGGGTGAGGCGCTGGTGCAAGGAAAATGCAAAAAACAAACCAAGGCTCCGAAAAGAAGCGCTAATTGCCTGAAATAAGGACTTGGAGGCCGTCTGGATCGCGTACCGGCTCGGTCAATGAGGCTTTTTGAACCAAAGTGGGCTGGTAACGGCGTCATCGTGCAGCTCTTGCACCAATATAGTGCAACTTGGCTGAATAGATTCAGTTTCTCTCAAAAGCGCCGATGTTCGGGTTTGCGGGGGGAGGAGGCGGGGGTGTGGCAGTTGGAAAACGATGGGCGGGTTCTTGCTCGGGCAGCAGGTGTTGTGGGTTGTCGACGGGGATAATTGCCACGGCAGGTTGGCGGTTAAGGGGTGCCAGTGTCATCGGTGTGTTGTTGGACGGCTCATGAGGTGTGTTGCTGTAGTGAGTCGTGCCGTGATCGTCGAGGTGTTTGTACACCTGCGCGCTCGCAGGCTGCGCGAGCACGCAGAGGCTTATAAAAAAGTAGCGCACCAGCCGATTACTGCGACAGTGGCATGCCCTTACCGCCCGCATAGAACACGATCAGCTCAACGGGCTGGTTACCGCTGGTTCCACGATGTTCTGTTTGCACCACTTCGGGCAACACCTGGCCGGGCTTGAGCAACAGTTTGTGTTTGCCGTCCCGGGTTTCTACAAATAGTTCGCCCGACAGCACGTAAGCCACGTTGGGCATGGGGTGCGTGTGCCAACCGAGTGCAGTGTTGGCCGGGATGATGATTTTAAGAACGGTGATTTCAGGCGAGCCAAGAGGATAGGGGGCGTAAGGTGTACCATCCCAGGAATCGCTGGTTTTGATCAATTGCTCGACTGTGACGCCTGGCGTTTTGCTGGTGCATCCCAATAACGTCAGGCAGGCCAGTGATAGCAGCAGGGCTTTTATTTTAAGAGTGAGCGTCATGTCGGCGTCCGTAGGGTGAGTTGCCTCAAACTACAGATCGCGCTCTAAAGTGGCTGTCAGGCGCAGGAGATATGTTCTGCGAGTTTGCGCGTATTGCCGTAAGACGTTTCGCATAAAAAAGGCCTCCCGAAGGAGGCCTTTCACATCACGCCGCTAGCGCGGGTGAGTCTGGATTAGCAGCTGTAGTACAGCTCGTATTCCAGTGGGTGTACGAAGGTACGTACTTTGATTTCTTCTTCGCTTTTCAGGGCGATGTAAGCGTCGATGAAGTCGTCGCTGAAAACGCCGCCTTTGGTCAGGAACGCACGACCTTTGTCCAGCTCTTCCAGGGCTTCTTTCAGGCTGCCGCACACTTGTGGGATCTGCTTGGCTTCTTCTGGCGGCAGGTCATACAGGTTTTTGTCAGCAGCATCGCCAGGGTGGATCTTGTTCTGGATGCCGTCCAGGCCAGCCATCAACAGTGCGGCGAAGCACAGGTACGGGTTGGCAGCCGGGTCCGGGAAACGTGCTTCGATACGGCGAGCTTTAGGGCTGGACACGTAAGGAATACGGATCGAAGCGGAGCGGTTACGCGCCGAGTAAGCCAGCATTACTGGGGCTTCGAAGCCTGGCACCAGACGCTTGTAAGAGTTGGTTGCCGGGTTGGTGAAGCCGTTCAGGGCCTTACCGTGCTTGATGATGCCGCCGATGAAGTACAGAGCGGTGTCGGACAGGCCGGCATAGCCTTCGCCTGCGAAGGTGTTCTTGCCATCTTTCCAGATGGACATGTGAACGTGCATGCCCGAGCCGTTATCGCCATACAGAGGCTTAGGCATGAAGGTCGCGGTGCGGCCGTATGCATCGGCAACGTTGTGCACGACGTACTTCAGGGTCTGGGTTTCGTCGGCTTTCTTCACCAGGGTGTTGAACTTGACGCCGATTTCGTTCTGGCCGGCAGTCGCCACTTCGTGGTGGTGAACTTCAACGGTCAGGCCCATTTCTTCCAGTGCGCTGCACATGGAGGTACGGATTTCGTGGTCGTGGTCGAACGGTGGCACCGGGAAGTAGCCGCCTTTAACGCCTGGACGGTGACCTTTGTTGCCGCCTTCGACGTCCTGGTCGGACATCCACGAACCTTGCTCGGAGTAGATTTTGAACATCGAGCCGGAGATGTCCGACTTGAATTTAACCGAGTCAAAGATGAAGAACTCTGGCTCCGGGCCAGCGAATACGGTGTCGCCGATGCCGGTCGCTTTCAGGTGCTCTTCAGCGCGCTTGGCGATTGCACGTGGGTCACGGTCGTAACCCTGCATGCTCGAAGGTTCGATGATGTCGCACACCAGGATCAGCGTAGGCTGCTCGGTGAACGGGTCCAGAACAGCCGTGCTGTCGTCTGGCAGCAGGATCATGTCGGACGCTTCGATGCCTTTCCAGCCAGCAATGGAGGAACCGTCGAACATTTTGCCGTCGGTGAAGAAGTCTTCGTCCAACGCATCACGGGCCGGCATGGTCACGTGATGTTGTGTGCCCTTGGTGTCAGTGAAGCGCAGATCAATCCATTTAACGTCATGATCTTTGATGAGTTGAACCGACTTCGACATAGTGTCCTCCGGGGTGGCTTAGGGCTGGTAGTGGAGTAGCCCTTTAAATGTGGTTGATGCCGGCGCGAATACTCGGCCAAGGCAACCTGCCTCACAAGGGAGCAAATTGCATGCCAGTGCCCCGACTTGCCCCAATCTCAAGCAGGGCAGCCCACAAGACTACGGATTCACGGCCCTAATCGCACTCAAATGAAGCGAAATAAGTGCTTTATGAACCATTTTGGTGCGATGAAAACCGTTTGTACGATAACTGGTTAAACCTTGAGCAATTTCCGCTATAATCCGCGCCCCCCTTTTTTGGCAGGCTGCTCGCGCGCTGTTTTCATGAAACTAATTGTTAAAGTCTTCCCCGAGATCACTATCAAGAGCCGCCCGGTTCGGATGCGTTTCGTCCGTCAATTGGCTAAAAATATCCGTGCTGTGCTCCGCGATCTGGACCCGGCCGTGGTAGTGACAGGCGTGTGGGACAACATTGAGTTGCAAACCCGTGTGAGCGACCCCAAAGCCTTGAAGGAGATGACCGAGCGCCTGAGCTGCATGCCGGGCATCGCGCACTTCCTGCAAGTCGACGAGTACCCGCTGGGCGACTTCGATGACATCGTTGAAAAGTGCAAACTGCACTACGGCGATGTACTGGCCGGCAAAATCTTTTCAGTGCGTTGCAAGCGCGGCGGCAAGCACCCATTTACCTCGATGGAAGTCGAGAAATACGTCGGCAGCAAGCTGCGACGTGAATGCGGCGCGGCCGGTATTGACCTGAAAAATCCGGAAATCGAAGTCCGTTTCGAAATTCGCGACCAACGGTTGTTTGTGATTCACAGCCAGCACGACAGCATTGGCGGCTTCCCGCTGGGATCGCTGGAGCAGACCCTGGTGTTGATGTCCGGTGGTTTCGACTCCACCGTGGCGGCTTACCAGATCATGCGTCGCGGCCTGATGAGCCACTTCTGCTTTTTCAACCTCGGCGGGCGTGCTCACGAATTGGGCGTGATGGAAGTCGCGCACTATATCTGGAAGAAGTACGGCAGCTCGCAGCGCGTGCTGTTTGTGAGCGTTCCGTTTGAAGAAGTGCTGGGTGAAATTCTCGGCAAAGTCGACAACAGTCATATGGGCGTCATTTTGAAGCGTATGATGTTGCGCGCTGCGTCCCGTATTGCGGACCGCCTCGAAATTGATGCACTGGTCACCGGTGAAGCGATTTCCCAGGTGTCCAGCCAGACCTTGCCTAACCTGTCGGTGATCGACTGCGTGACCGACAAGCTGGTTTTGCGTCCGCTGATCGCCAGCCACAAGCAAGACATCATTGATCAGGCGAACGAGATCGGCACTGCCGATTTTGCCAAGCACATGCCTGAATATTGCGGGGTGATTTCGGTCAACCCCAAGACCCACGCCAAGCGTCCGCGTGTGGAGTACGAAGAACAACAGTTTGATATGGCCGTGCTTGAGCGTGCGCTTGAGCGGGCCAAACTGGTGCCGATCGATCGAGTGATCGACGAATTGGGCCAGGACTTGCAAGTCGAAGAGGTCAGCGAAGTGCTGGCGGGCCAGATCGTCATCGACATCCGTCACCCGGATGCCCAAGAGGATCAACCGCTGGAACTGGCTGGCATCGAAGTACAAGCGTTGCCGTTCTATGCATTGAACAGCCGCTTCAAGGAACTGGATGAAACACGTCAGTACCTGTTGTATTGCGACAAAGGCGTGATGAGTCGCCTGCATGCTCACCATTTGCTCAGTGAGGGACATGCCAATGTGCGCGTTTATCGACCGAGCTAAGAGCCCGGGGCTGTTTGCCTGTGGCCTGCGTCACCGGCCCCCCGACGCCACCGTCAAGTTGTAACGGCAAGGCCTGACTCTACTGTTAATCGCTGCCACGACCTGTCAGCACACCGAATCCTCTGATCGAGATACACAAGTGATCGAAAATCTACGTAACATCGCCATCATCGCCCACGTTGACCATGGTAAAACCACCCTGGTAGACAAACTCTTGCGCCAATCCGGCACTCTGGAGCGCGGCGAGCTCAACGACGAGCGCGTGATGGACTCCAACGACCAGGAGAAAGAGCGCGGTATTACCATTCTGGCGAAAAACACCGCCATCAACTGGAACGGCTACCACATCAACATCGTGGACACCCCGGGCCACGCCGACTTCGGCGGTGAAGTAGAACGCGTAATGTCGATGGTTGACTCCGTTCTGCTGCTGGTTGACGCTCAAGACGGCCCTATGCCGCAAACCCGTTTCGTGACCAAAAAGGCCTTCGAAGCCGGCCTGCGTCCAATCGTGGTTATCAACAAGGTTGACCGTCCGGGCGCGCGTCCTGATTGGGTTCTGGACCAGATCTTCGATCTGTTCGACAACCTGGGTGCTACCGAAGAACAGCTGGACTTCAAAGTGGTTTACGCCTCTGCCCTGAACGGTATTGCTGGTCTTGACCACACCGACATGGCTGAAGACATGACCCCGCTGTACCAGTCGATCGTCGACAACGTACCTGCGCCAGCTGTAGACCGTGACGGTCCGTTCCAGATGCAAATCTCGGCACTGGACTACAACAGCTTCCTGGGCATTATCGGTGTTGGCCGTATCGCTCGTGGTCGCGTCAAGCCGAACACTCCGGTTGTAGCGATCGACGCTGACGGCAAGCGCCGCAACGGTCGTATCCTGAAGCTGATGGGTCACCACGGTCTGCACCGTGTAGACGTTGAAGAAGCTGCAGCAGGCGACATCGTTTGCATCAGCGGTATGGACTCGCTGTTCATCTCCGACACCCTGTGCGACCCGCTGAACGTTGAAGCGATGAAGCCGTTGACCGTTGACGAGCCAACCGTTTCCATGACCTTCCAGGTAAACGACTCGCCATTCTGCGGTAAAGAAGGCAAGTTCGTGACTTCCCGTAACATCAAGGAACGTCTGGACAAAGAGCTGCTGTACAACGTTGCTCTGCGCGTTGAAGAAGGCGACTCGGCTGACAAGTTCAAGGTTTCTGGCCGTGGTGAGCTGCACCTGTCGGTACTGATCGAAACCATGCGTCGTGAAGGCTTCGAAATGGGCGTTGGCCGTCCAGAAGTGATCATCCGTCTGGTTGACGGCGTGAAGCACGAACCGTTCGAAAACGTCACCATCGACCTGCCAGAAGAATCTCAGGGCAAGGTGATGGAAGAGATGGGTCTGCGTAAAGGCGACCTGACCAACATGGTGCCGGATGGTAAAGGCCGTGTTCGTCTGGAATACAACATCCCTGCTCGTGGTCTGATCGGTTTCCGTAACCAGTTCCTGACCCTGACCAACGGTGCTGGTATCCTGACCTCGATCTTCGACCGTTACGACGTGATGAAGTCGGGCCAAATGTCTGGCCGTCAGAACGGTGTTCTGGTTTCGGTTGAAACTGGCAAGGCACTGACTTACTCCCTGGAAACTCTGCAAGCACGCGGCAAGCTGTTTGTTGAGCACGGTCAAGAGATCTACAACGGTCAAATCGTTGGTCTGAACAGCCGTGACACCGACATGGGCGTTAACCCTACCAAGGGCAAGAAGCTCGACAACATGCGTGCTTCGGGTAAAGACGAAACCATCGCTCTGGTTCCGCCTGTTCGCTTCACTCTGGAACAAGCACTGGAATTCATCCAGGACGACGAGCTGTGTGAAGTGACTCCTAAGTCCATCCGTCTTCGTAAGAAGATCCTGGACGAAGGCGAGCGTACCCGCGCTGCTAAAAAGGCCAAAAACTAAGTTAATTAGTTAGCGGTTACAAAAACGCCCCCGACCTTGCGGTCGGGGGCGTTTTTTTATATCCGGGGTTTGTGTAACGGCTGACATCTAGTGTGGGAGCGGGCTTGCTCGCGATGGCATCACCGCGTTGATTGAGCAAAGTCTGCGTTGCCTGCATCGCGAGCAAGCCCGCTCCCACAAAATGGCTTGAGTAAGGTGCTTTAAAAATTCATCAGCCGTTCGCTGCTGTTTTTACGCTCGACAGCTTTGGGCACGTACGCGCAATAGCCTGGGCGCGGGCCTACACGCGGGTGGTTGCGGCAGGTGTCGGGGCGTTTGTCGTAGATGGTGCACATGCGCGACTTGCGATCCAGGTACAGGCAGTCGTTATTGCTCATGCGCTGCAGGGTGAAAATCCCTGACTTCTGGTTGAAACGCTCAACGATCCCTTCTTTTTGCAGGCGCTTGGCGATGTTCTTCGGCGGGTCGCCCAGCTCGAATTCGTCCACCAGGCCAATGCGGATCAAGTCTTTGACCTTGACCTCAACCGGCAGGGTGCAGCAGCTGGAAATGCAGGAGCCGCACATGGGTGCGGAGTATTTGGCCCAGGTATCGAGACGGTCGATTTCCGCGGCAGCAATCAGGTTGGACTTCATCAAGGGTGTATTCCAGCGTGCATCAGGGCGCGCGATCATACCGGGGTTGATCGCAGAGTGAATCACCATTTGCCGGTTTTTTGTACAAAGTGTGCGTTGAAGCGTTTAGCAGGCGGGGTGCATCGTTTTGGGGCGCTGTTCATTTCGTCTGTTTTTAATAAAAAAAAGCCCGAATCAACGCGCGTTGTTCCTGTCGAACGGTCTAGGCTGACACCACTCGTCCTTCTAATCGCTCCATCCCGCCAGAGGTTGTATCGATGCCCCAGGAACCGCTTGTTCGTGACGCGCAGGTAACGGCTTTTCGTGACGCTGTACTGGCCAAACTGACTTACGCGGTGGGTAAAGACCCGGATCACGCGTTTGACCATGACTGGTTTGAAGCCATTGCACTGGCCGCCCGCGACCATATGGTCGAGCACTGGATGGACCATACCCGGCAGATTTACCGCAAAGACCAGAAGCGGGTGTACTACCTGTCTCTGGAGTTTTTGATCGGCCGTTTGCTCTACGACAGCCTGAGCAATCTGGGCCTGCTCGACGTCGCACGTGAGGCGTTGACCGAGCTGGGTGTGGACCTGGAGCGCATCCGCCTGCTGGAGCCCGATGCGGCCCTGGGCAACGGCGGCCTGGGCCGACTGGCCGCGTGCTTTATGGAAAGCATGTCGACCTTGGGCGTCGCCGCTCACGGTTATGGCATTCGCTACGAGCACGGGTTGTTCCGCCAGAGCATCGTCGACGGCTGGCAGCAAGAGCAAACCGAAAACTGGCTCGACTTCGGCAACCCCTGGGAGTTTGAACGCGCCGAGGTGTTGTACTCAGTAGGCTTTGGCGGGTCGGTTGAAACCAAACAGGACGAGCAAGGCCTGTCACGGCAAATCTGGTGGCCCAGCGAAACCGTGCGCGCCATCGCCTACGACACGCCGGTGGTCGGCTGGCGCGGGGCCAGCGTCAATACCTTGCGCCTGTGGCGGGCAAGGGCGCTGCATGACTTGAACCTGGGGCGCTTTAACGCCGGTGACCACTTGGGCGCGGTGGCCGAAGTGGTGCGGGCCGAGAGCATCTCGCGCGTGCTGTACCCGGCTGACAGCAACGAGGCTGGCCAAGAGCTGCGCTTGCGTCAGGAGTTCTTCTTTGTTTCGGCCTCGCTGCAAGACCTGCTGCGCCGCCACCTGAACGTCCACGACACCTTGCTCAACCTGGCCGAACATGTCTCGATCCAGCTCAACGACACACACCCTTCGATTGCTGTCGCCGAGCTGATGCGCATTCTGGTCGATGAGCACGGCATCGAGTGGCACACCGCCTGGCAGGTCACCGTCGACACGCTGTCGTACACCAACCACACCTTGCTGCCCGAGGCGCTGGAGACCTGGCCGGTGGGCCTGATGGAGCGCCTGCTGCCGCGCCATATGCAGATCATCTACCTGATCAACGGCTACCACATCGACCAATTGCGCGAGAAAGGCATTCACGACTTTGGCGTGCTGCGGGCCGTGTCGCTGATCGAAGAAGACAACGGCCGCCGGGTGCGCATGGGCAACCTGGCGTTTCTTGGCTCACACAGCGTTAACGGCGTGTCGGGCTTGCACACCCAACTGATGCGCAGCACGGTGTTTGCCGATCTGCACAAGCTGTACCCCGACCGTATCAACAACAAAACCAACGGCGTGACCTTCCGCCGCTGGCTGTTCCAGGCCAACCCGCCGCTGACCGCGATGCTCAAAAACGCGCTGGGCGAAGATGTGCTGGATGAAACTGAACATAAATTGATCAAGCTCGAACCGTTTGCCGAGCGCGCTGACTTCCGCAAACAGTTTGCCGAGCAACGCCTGCAGAGCAAATGCACCCTGGCGGCGCTGATCTACGAGCGGCTGGGGGTTGTGGTCAGCCCTGAAGCGATGTTCGACGTGCAGATCAAACGGATCCATGAGTACAAGCGCCAGTTGCTTAACCTGCTGCACACCGTGGCGCTGTATCAGGCTATTCGGGCCGAGCCGAGCAATAACTGGGTGCCACGGGTGAAGATCTTCGCGGGCAAGGCGGCGGCCAGTTATACACAGGCCAAACTGATTATTAAGCTGGCCAACGACATCGCCCGCACCGTCAACAGCGACCCCACTGTGCGCGGCCTGCTCAAAGTGGTGTTTATCCCCAACTACAACGTCAGCCTGGCCGAGAACATCATTCCGGCGGCGGACCTGTCCGAGCAAATCTCCACCGCCGGCTACGAGGCGTCGGGCACCAGCAACATGAAGTTCGCCCTCAATGGCGCGCTGACCATCGGCACCATGGACGGTGCCAACGTGGAGATGAGTGAACGCATCGGCGCTGAAAACATGTTTATTTTCGGCCTGACCTCCGAGCAGGTCGAAGCCCGCAAGCTCAATGGCGAGTTCCACGCCTCGGCGGACGTTGCGGCGTCGCATCGGCTCAATGATGTGCTGCAAGCCATACGCGGCGGGGTGTTTTCCCACGACGACCCGGCACGTTACACCGGTTTTGTCGATTCTCTGATCGAGTACGACCGCTTTTTGGTGTGTGCCGACTTTGATGCCTACTGGGATGCGCAGATGCGCGTTGAACACCTGTGGCACAACCCGGACGAATGGTGGCGCCAAGCCGTGTTGAACACCGCACGCGCGGGCTGGTTCTCATCGGACCGGACCATTCGTGAATACGCGACCGACATCTGGAAGGCGTTGTAATACCCCTGTAGTCGCTGCCGAAGGCTGCGATCGAGTCCGCAGGGCTCGCGTTTTTAACAACGAAGCCCCTTCGGGCCTTATCGCAGCCTGCGGCAGCGGCTACTGTTTTAAGTTGATTTAAGGGTTCAGCACCGGCCTCTCCGTCGGTTGTGAGTCTGTTTAGAAGATTTGCACGGCAACACGCGTTAAACTGCGCGGGTTTTTTCGCCCCCTCCCCATTGTTCGGAGCCTTACATGTCCCGCGTTACCCTGAGTCGCTATTTGATCGAGCAGACCCGTAGCAACAACACCCCTGCTGATTTGCGTTTCCTCATCGAAGTGGTGGCGCGTGCTTGCAAAGAGATCAGCCACGCCGTGTCCAAAGGCGCCCTGGGCGGTGTTCTGGGCAGCATGGGCACTGAAAACGTGCAAGGTGAAGTGCAGAAGAAACTCGACGTGATTTCTAACGAAATCCTGCTCGAAGCCAACGAATGGGGCGGTCACCTGGCCGGCATGGCGTCCGAAGAAATGGACAATGCCTACCAGATCCCGGGCAAATACCCGAAAGGCGCCTACCTGCTGGTATTCGACCCGCTGGACGGTTCGTCGAACATCGACATCAACGCTCCGGTCGGCACGATCTTCTCGGTACTGCGTTGCCCGAACGAATACCTGAGCCAGAACGAGCCGTTGAATGAAAAGGCCTTCTTGCAGCCAGGCACCCAACAGGTTGCTGCCGGTTATGCCATCTACGGCCCACAGACCATGCTGGTTCTGACCTTGGGCGACGGCGTAAAAGGCTTCACCCTGGACCGCGAAATGGGCAGCTTCGTGCTGACCCACGAAAACATCAGCATTCCGGAAACTACCCAGGAATTCGCCATCAACATGTCCAACCAGCGTCACTGGGAAGCCCCGGTACAGCGCTACGTTGACGAATTGCTGGCTGGCGAAGACGGCCCGCTGAACAAGAACTACAACATGCGTTGGGTGGCCGCGATGGTCGCTGACGTGCACCGCATCCTGACCCGCGGTGGCTTGTTCATGTACCCGCGCGACAGCCGCGAGCCGTCCAAGCCGGGCAAACTGCGCCTGATGTATGAAGCCAACCCGATGTCGTTCCTGGTTGAGCAGGCGGGCGGCGCGTCGACTGACGGCCATCAGCGCATCCTCGACATCCAGCCAGAAGGCCTGCACCAGCGCGTAGCGGTGTTCCTGGGCTCGAAAGAAGAAGTGGCGCGCGTGACCTCGTACCACAAAGCGTAAAACCCTGGCTGCACCCGACAATCCCTGTGGGAGCGGGCTTGCTCGCGATGACATCGACACGGTCTATTCGTTAGACCGAGTTGTATGCATCGCGAGCAAGCCCGCTCCCACAGTCGTTTTTACTCACGGGAACCACCCCGCGCTTTTCTCTTCTAAGCTTGCAGCAGGCAGCGATGCCGATTCTTTTATTCAGGAGCTTTTCCATGAAGTTGCGTTCATTGGCGTTGTTGTCGTTCTGTGTGTTGCTGGCGGCTTGCAGCAAGGTCAATCAAGAAAACTACTCCAAACTGTCGGCGGGCATGACCAAGGCCGAGGTGGAACAACTGCTGGGTGGCCCTACCGATTGCTCGGGTGCGTTGGGTATGTCGAGCTGCACCTGGGGCGATAAGAACAGCTTTATCAGCGTGCAATACGCCGGTGACAAAGTGCTGATGTTCTCGGGGCAGGGCCTTAAATAAAGCGCAGGGAGCGTTTGCGATGAAACGTCTTTTAGTTTGCCTCGGGGCTGCCTGGTTACTGGCCGGGTGCTCAACATCCAACAACGACGCGCTGGCACCGAACACGGTGGGCAGCGTCGATTTACAGCGCTATCAGGGCACGTGGTATGAGCAGGCGCGATTGCCGATGTTCTTCCAGCGTAACTGCGCGCAATCCGAGGCTCAGTACACGCTCAAACCTGACGGCAATGTCGCGGTGTTGAACCGTTGCCGAACGGCAGAAGGTAAGTGGGAAGAGGCCAAGGGCACCGCCAGCCCGCAAGTGCCGGGCAAAACCGACAAACTGTGGGTCGAGTTCGATAACTGGGTGTCCAAGCTATTGCCGGGTGCGACCAAGGGCGATTACTGGGTGTTGTACTTGGGGGATGGCTACAGCACTGCGCTGGTCGGCAACCCGGACCGGCGCTACCTGTGGCTGCTGTCACGCAAGCCGCAGATCGATCAGCAAACCCGCGACGAACTGCTCAGCAAGGCTCAGCAGCAGGGTTATGACACCACCCGCCTGATCTGGCGAGCACCCGACGCGGACATGCCAAAAGAGTAAATCCGTGTGTAGGAGCGAGCTCGTCTCGCGATCTTTTGATCTTCTAAAAGATCGCGAGGCAAGCTCGCTCCTACAGGGTTCTAGGGCTTAGGCGCGCAGCAGGGTTTTCCAGGCGCGGTTCTGGTACACGGCAATGGCTTGTTGCTTGCGCGCGTTGAGCAGCAGGTCATTGCTCTCGGCGTCGTCAGTGATTGGCAAGTTCGCCAATTCTTGCAACTTGTTCATCTCACCGTACAAGCGATCCACTTCCGGGATCTCCAGCACGCCACGCGCCAGGCGCAACCAGGCCTGAATACGCTCAATGCGTGGCAGTTGCTCGGCCAAGTCTTCTGGCTGCTGCTGGTAGCGGTTCAGACGCAGCGCAATGGCCTCGTCCGACAGCAGGCGTGGCAGCCAGCTGGCCAATTGTGCAGCGCCCTGGCGGTTGCCACGGGTGGTGCCACGGTCGATGGTCCAACTGCGGGCCAGCAGCCAGCGTGAGGTGTTCAGCGAGAACTGGCCCCAGCGCGGGTCTTCCAGTTCTTCGAGGAACTGCTCAGGGGCAGCTTTACGCACGTCTTCATCGTCCTGGCCGATTTGTACAATCGGGCGCCAGTCTTCAAGCAGGGCATCCAGCTCGGCCCGCAGGGTGTGGGTCGATTGGCGCGGGGCGGCCTGGCCGAGGCTGCTGACCAGTGCACGCAGGTCAATCAACTGGTGCAGCCAGTCTTGCAGCAAGCGCCAGTGGCCATTAAAGCGATATTGCTCAGCCAAGCGCTGGCTGTTGCCCAACAGGTGCCAGGCCAACGCGGCAAAGGCGTCGTCCAGCGGCGTTTCTGGGGTCAACTCAGGGGCTGGCAGGGTGACGGTGTAGCTGTTGGCGTCGAACAGGCGATAGCCGCGCTCAGCCTTGCTGATGTCGCAAGGCATCAGCGGCAGTTTTTCAGCCAGCTCGGCGGCCAGCTCCAGCAGGGCGGCAGGCTCGCCTTCGCGCAGTTCGAGTTCCAGCTCGCAGATTTCTTCTTTCTGCTTGCCGGCAATCACGTGGCCCAGGTCCAGCGCGGCTTCGATCACTACTTTGGCTTTGCCACGGCCCCACGAGATTTCAGCGCGCTCGCGAACGAAATCGGTGGTGAAGATCGGCTTCAGGGTTTTTTTGTCCAGCTCGGCCAGTTCGTCAGGCCAGCATTCGCCTTCGAGCTTTTTGATGTCGAGCTTGGCCTTGGGCAAGTGCCAGTCGTATTCGTTGCGCTCAGACAGCCCGGCAATGCTTTGGCCGCGGGTCTTGAGGGTTTGAATCACCTCTTCACCATCGCGGCGCAGGCGCAGGGCAACCTTGGCCTTGGCCAGATCGCGCTCAGGCGTGTCGAAGTACTGGTTTAACAACTCACGGCTTTCCCAGCCACTTTTGTTGCGTTTTTTCAGCAAAGGGTGCTCGCGCAAGGCGGCGAGGGTTTCTCGGCTGACGCGGAGCTTGATTTCGGTTTCTTTTTGCATGGCCGGAAAATCCAGGAACGGTGCGCAGCCGGGGAAAGTGTGGCTGCCAAGGCCGTGCAGTGTACAGGACTCACCGCCCCGGCGCGTCGCGCGGGTTTATTCTGTGGCGCAGATGGCTCTATGATGGGCCTCGCCCAGCCAACAGGAAGCCAGCGCATGCCCTTACCGTCCCTCAAAGAGCAATTCGCTGCGTTGATCGGCACGCCGTCGGTCAGTTGTACTCAGCCCCATCTGGATCAGTCCAACCGCCCCGTGATCGATTTGCTGGCCACGTGGCTGGGTGAGTTGGGCTTCAGTTGCGATATCCAGCAGGTCAGCCCCGGCAAGTTCAACTTGCTCGCCAGTTTCGGCAGCGGCCCCGGCGGTCTGGTACTGGCCGGCCACAGCGACACGGTGCCGTATGACGAAGCCCTGTGGCAGACCGATCCGCTCAAGTTGACCGAAGTGGACAATCGCTGGGTAGGCCTGGGCAGTTGCGACATGAAGGGCTTTTTCGCCTTGATCATCGAAGCCGTGCGCCCGCTGCTGGACCAACCATTCAAGCAGCCGCTGCTGATTCTGGCCACCTGCGACGAAGAAACCTCCATGGCCGGTGCGCGTGCGCTGGTCGAGGCCGGGCGGCCGCTGGGGCGTGCCGCGGTGATTGGTGAACCGACCGGGCTCAAACCCATCCGCATGCACAAAGGCGTGATGATGGAGCGCATCGATATTTTGGGGCGCAGCGGCCACTCATCGGACCCAAGCCTGGGCCACAGCGCGCTGGACGCCATGCACGACGCGATCACCGAGCTTAAAGGGCTGCGCCAGCAATGGCTGAACGAGTACCGCAACCCGCAGTTCAGTGTGCCGCAACCGACCCTCAACTTTGGCTGCATCCATGGTGGCGACAACCCGAACCGGATTTGTGGCCAATGCTCGCTGGAATTCGACCTGCGGCCTTTGCCAGGCATGGACCCGGCGCTGTTGCGTTCAATCATTCGCAGCAAACTCGATCCGTTGGCCGAGCGCCATCAGGTCAAAATCGACTTTGCCCCGATTGCGGCGGGTGTGGCGCCGTTCGAGCAGGCGGCTGACAGCGAACTGGTGCGCGTGGCCGAGCGGCTCACCGGGCATCGCGCCGAAGCAGTAGCGTTTGGCACCGAAGCACCTTATCTTCAGCAGCTTGGCTGCGAGACCATCGTGTTGGGCCCGGGTGACATCACCTGCGCGCATCAGCCCGGTGAACACCTCGAAATGTCACGTTTGCAGCCGACAGTGCGTCTACTAAGCCAACTGATCGAACATTATTGCCTGACCCCGGCCCAGTAAATGGCCGCAGGCCCGACCCGTATACACAAGGAGAGCACGCGTGTTGCCAAGTTTGTTTCGACGATAACTACCAGCCTGCTGTGCGTTTGCTGTTTTTGCCCTTTTTAGGCGGCTCATTTTTTACAGGCTTTGGTTATGCACGATTACGTTAACTGGCTGCGTCATGCTTCCCCTTACATCAATGCTCACCGCGACTGCACCTTTGTCGTCATGCTCCCCGGCGACGGTGTAGCGCACCCCAACTTTGGCAACATCGTCCACGACCTGGTGCTGCTGCACAGCTTGGGCGTGCGGCTGGTGCTGGTTCATGGCTCGCGCCCGCAAATCGAAAGCCGCCTTGAAGCCCGTGGCCTGCAACCGCATTACCACAAAGGCATGCGCATCACCGATGCTGCGACGCTGGAGTGCGTGATGGACGCCGTGGGCCAATTGCGCATCGCAATTGAAGCGCGCTTGTCCATGGACATGGCCTCATCGCCCATGCAGGGCTCGCGTTTGCGCGTGGCCAGCGGCAACCTGGTGACCGCACGGCCGATTGGCGTGCTCGATGGCGTGGACTACCACCACACCGGCGAAGTGCGCCGGGTCGACCGCAAGGGCATTAATCGCCTGCTGGACGAGCGCTCCATCGTGCTGCTGTCGCCCTTGGGTTACTCGCCCACCGGCGAAACCTTCAACCTGGCCTGCGAAGACGTCGCCACCCGCGCCGCCATCGACCTGGGCGCTGACAAACTGCTGCTGTTTGGCGCTGAGTCCGGGTTACTGGATGAACAAGGGCGGCTGGTGCGTGAGTTGCGGCCACAGCAAATCCCGGCGCACATGAAGCGTCTGGGCAGCGATTACCAGGCGGAATTGCTTGAAGCGGCTGCCGAGGCATGCAGCGGTGGCGTGGCCCGCAGCCACATCGTCAGCTACGCCGAAGACGGTGCGCTGCTGACCGAACTGTTTACCCGCCACGGCGGCGGCACCCTGGTTGCCCAGGAACAATTCGAAGTCACCCGCGAAGCGGCGATTGAAGACGTGGGCGGTTTGCTGGACCTGATCAGCCCGCTGGAAGAGCAGGGCATCTTGGTGCGTCGTTCACGGGAAGTGCTGGAGCGCGAGATCGAGCAATTCAGCGTGGTTGAGCGCGAAGGCATGATCATCGCCTGCGCGGCGCTGTATCAGATTGCGGATTCGGATGCCGGTGAACTGGCGTGCCTGGCGGTCAACCCGGAGTACCGTCATGGTCGTCGGGGTGATGAATTGTTGGAGCGCATCGAAAGCCGTGCACGGGCGCAGGGGCTGAAAACCTTATTCGTCCTCACGACACGCACGGCTCACTGGTTCCGTGAACGCGGCTTTGAGCCAAGCAGCGTCGAACGCCTGCCAGCAGCACGAGCGTCGCTGTACAACTTCCAGCGCAACTCCAAGATCTTTGAAAAGGCGCTGTAAAACATACAAGGCCTGTAGCCGCTGACGAGGCACGAAGGCTGCGATGGGTTGCGAAGCGACCCTGGACGGCGGTCCTGCGGCCCGCATCGCAGCCTTCGTGCCTCGACAGCGACTACAGAGTCGCTGTGTCGCTGTGTCGCCTTAGTTACTGATCGCCAAAATACTCGCCTGGTACGAGGCCACGAACAGGTCGAAATCACCTTCTTCGATTTTCTCGGTCTCGGCTTGTTCGAGCAGTGATTGCTTGGCTTTGGCTTCGAACGCGGCCTGGTCTTCCGGGCTCAGCGGGGTGTCGCGGAAGTACTCCGCGTGGGCCTGGCTCTGGCGCATCGAAAACTGGGCGAAGCTTTCTTTGTGTTCAGTCATGCTGGCCAACACTTTGGCCGACGGGGTCAGGGACACGTCCTTAACCTTGGCAAACTGATCGTCCAGCGCCTTGCTGTGGGCGTCGCCGCCATGCACTTGGTCCAGCAATGCCGCTACCGGGGCGATTTTTTCCAGCAGTTCTGCCGCCCACTCTTTCAGTTCGACCGCTTGGCCCTGACGCTGCAATTGTAGACCCGGGCGGCGACCTTCTTTGACCACGCTCAAGAAGTTGGACGTGCAGTTGCCGCATTCGCTGCTCTCGAACTGCGGGCTCTCTTGCAGTGCGCAATACAGCAGGAAGGCGTCCAGGAAGCGTGCTTGCGGCAGGTCGATGCCCACCGGCAGGAACGGGTTGATGTCCAGCAGGCGCACTTCAACGTACTGCACGCCACGGGCCACCAGGGCCTGGATCGGGCGTTCGCCGGTGTAGGTCACGCGCTTGGGGCGAATGTTGGAGTAGTACTCGTTTTCGATTTGCAGAATGTTGGTGTTCAGTTGCACCCATTCGCCATCTTTGTGCGTACCGATCTCGACATACGGCGGGTACGGCGTCGCCACGGCCTTGCGCAGGCTGTCGGTGTAGCTGTCGAGGTTGTTGTAGCAAGGCGTGAGGCCCGCCTGGGCGTTGCTCTGGTAACCCAGGTCGCTCATGCGCAGGCTGGTGGCGAACGGCAGGTACAGCGTGTCGGCATCCAGTTGCTCCAACTGGTGCGAACGGCCGCGCAAGAAGCCGGCATCCAGCGCAGGTGAGGCGCCAAACAAGTACATCAGCAACCAGCTGTAACGGCGGAAGTTACGAATCAGCGCGATGTAGGCGTCCGACTGGTAATCACGGTCGGTACCGACAAAGCCCTCTGCTTGCTTGAGCACCGGCCACAGGGCTTCAGGCAGGCTGAAGTTGTAGTGGATCCCGGCGATGCACTGCATGGTCTTGCCGTAACGCAGAGCCAGGCCCTTGCGGTACACGTACTTGAGCTGACCGATGTTGGACGTGCCGTAGTAGGCAATCGGAATGTCTTCTTCGGCCGGCAACGGGCACGGCATCGAAGGGCTCCACAGGAACTCGTTACCAAGTTTGCTGTAGGCAAAACGGTGAATCTTGTCGAGGCTGGCCAGCGTGTCCGTAGGGTCGGGCAGGGCCGGGGTAATAAACTCCAGCAGCGACTCGGAATAGTCTGTGGTGATTTGGTCGTTGGTCAGCGCCGACCCCAGTTCCTCAGGATGCGGGGTCTGCGCCAGTCGTGCATCGGCCGTTACGCGCAGGCATTCGCGCTCGATACCATGCAGGCACTGCTCGAGCAAAGAGAGGTGTGTGCGCTCGCCAAGTAAGTTCAGGCGGCGGTTGAGAAGTTCGCTCAAGTTAGATTCCTTCACGCGTCAGTCGCCCCAATATGGGGGTGGTCAGGACGGTCTACAAGGGTGAAGTTATACCGGCGTGGTCGCCTGGCTTTGTAGGGGTGATGCTCAGCCCCGTCCCTGTTTCGGTATTACGGCGCTCCGAGCGCATTTCGGCACTGCTTTCACAGTGCCGAAATTAACTCAAATGACCTGATGACCGCTACAGGACAGCGAACGTGCCTTGTGCTTTAGCGACCAGTTTGTCGCCTTGCATGACGTCCGCTTCGACGACAAACGTCCGTCGGCCGGGGTGGATGACCTTGGCGATGCACAGCACATCGCCATCGGAAACGGAGCGCAAGTAGTTGATCTTGCACTCGATCGTCACGCTTTGGCGGTCAAAACCATGGGCGCCGGAACAGGCCAGCCCCATGGTGATGTCGACCAGGCTGAAAATCACCCCGCCGTGCATTTTGCCGCCACGGTTGCGCAGCTGCGGCTCAAGGCTTAGCGCGACGTGCGCAATGCCGTCTTCTACCGACTCGACGCGACAACCGATCAACTCGCTGAACGCGCTTTGGGTCAAACCCTCAGGCAACGTCATTAGCGTTTCTTCAGCTGTTTGGCATTGGCGAACAGCGAAGCCATTGCGTTGTTGGCCGGGGCAGCGGCGACTGTCTCTTTGCGTGGGGCCGAGTTTTGCTGACGAGGCGCCGAACCTGGGCGGGCACCGCGCGCGCCGTCGATTTTCTCGCCGGGGGTATCGCTCATGCGCATCGACAGGCCAACGCGTTTACGCGGGATGTCGACTTCCATGACCTTGACCTTGACCACGTCACCGGCTTTAACGGCTTCACGCGGGTCTTTGATGAACTTCTCGGACAAGGCCGAGATGTGCACCAAACCGTCCTGATGCACGCCGATATCGACGAACGCACCGAAGTTGGTCACGTTGGTGACCACGCCTTCGAGGATCATCCCCAGCTCCAGGTCTTTAAGGTCTTCAACCCCTTCCTGGAACTCTGCCGTCTTGAACTCGGGACGCGGGTCGCGGCCGGGTTTTTCCAGCTCTTGCAGGATGTCGGTGACGGTCGGCAGGCCGAAAGATTCGTCGGTGAATTTTTTCGGGTCCAGACGCTTGAGGAAGCCGGCGTCGCCGATCAGCGAGCGAATGTCACGCTCGGTGTCCGAGGCGATGCGCTTCACCAGCGGGTAGGCTTCCGGGTGAACGGCCGAGGCGTCGAGCGGGTTGTCACCGTTCATGACGCGCAAGAAACCGGCGGCCTGTTCGAAGGTTTTTTCGCCCAGACGGCTGACTTTTTTCAGCGCCGCACGGGTTTTGAAGGCGCCGTTTTCATCGCGGTGGGCCACGATGTTTTGCGCCAGGGTGGCGTTAAGGCCGGAAATACGTGCCAGCAGCGCGACCGAAGCGGTGTTCACGTCCACGCCCACGGCGTTTACGCAGTCCTCGACCACGGCGTCCAGGCCGCGTGCCAGTTTGAGCTGGGACACGTCGTGCTGGTATTGGCCGACACCAATGGATTTCGGGTCGATTTTCACCAGCTCGGCCAGCGGATCTTGCAGGCGGCGGGCGATCGACACGGCGCCACGGATCGACACGTCGAGGTCCGGGAATTCCTTGGCGGCCAGTTCAGAGGCCGAGTACACCGATGCACCGGCTTCGGACACCATCACTTTGGTGACTTTCAGGGCCGGGTATTTTTTGATCAGCTCAAGGGCCAATTTGTCGCTTTCGCGGCTGGCGGTACCGTTGCCGATGGCGATCAGCTCAACCGAATGCTTGGCGCACAGGGCGGCCATGATCGCGATGGTCTGATCCCACTTGTTGTGCGGCACGTGCGGGTACACCGTGGCGTGCTCAAGCAGTTTGCCGGTGGCATCGACCACGGCGATCTTGCAGCCGGTGCGCAGGCCCGGGTCCAGACCCAGCGTTGCGCGCGGGCCAGCAGGGGCGGCCAACAACAGGTCGTGCAGGTTGTGGGCAAACACGTTGATCGCTTCGGTTTCTGCGGCGTCGCGCAGTTCACCCAGCAGGTCGGTTTCAAGGTGAGTGTAAAGCTTGACCTTCCAGGTCCAGCGCACCACTTCGCTCAGCCATTTGTCTGCCGGGCGGTTTTGGCTTTCCAGGCCGAAGCGCTGGGCAATCATCATTTCGCCAGGGTGCATGGTGCCGGGGAGTTCTTCACCGACCTTGAGCGACGAGCTGAGGATGCCTTCGTTGCGGCCCCGGAAAATCGCCAGCGCGCGGTGCGACGGCATGCTTTTGAGCGGTTCGTCGTGTTCGAAGTAATCGCGGAACTTGGCACCTTCTTCCTCTTTGCCAGCGATAACGCGGGCGCTGAGGGTGGCTTCCTGCTTCAAGAAGCTGCGCAGTTTATCCAGCAGGCTGGCGTCTTCGGCGAAGCGCTCCATGAGGATGTACTTGGCGCCATCGAGGGCGGCCTTGACGTCTGCCACGCCTTTTTCAGCGTCAACAAAACGTGCGGCTTCGGTGTCCGGGTTGAGGTTGGGGTCGTTGAACAGGCCGTCAGCCAGTTCGCCGAGGCCGGCTTCCAGGGCGATCTGGCCCTTGGTGCGGCGCTTTTGCTTGTAAGGCAGATACAAGTCTTCGAGGCGGGTCTTGGTGTCGGCCAGCTTGATGTCGCGGGCCAGCTCAGGCGTCAATTTGCCTTGTTCTTCGATGCTGGCGAGGATGCTGATGCGCCGTTCGTCGAGTTCACGCAGGTAGCGCAAGCGTTCTTCCAGATGACGTAATTGGGTGTCATCCAGGCTGCCTGTCACTTCCTTACGGTAGCGAGAGATGAAGGGTACGGTGGAGCCTTCATCCAGAAGAGCGACGGCCGCTTCGACCTGCTGCGGGCGCACGCCAAGTTCTTCGGCGATGCGGCTGTTGATGCTGTCCATAAAACCACCTGACAAATTGTGATGCAGGCTCGCAGGCCCGGGCTGTAAGGCTTGCGAGACTGGTTGAGCGGCCCGAAGGGCGCCGCTACCTGGGCCAAAAGGGCAGCCTGTTGACCCGTGAAATCAGCACATTACGGCAGGTATTGAAAAAATAAATCCTGGCGCAATGTTTGAAAAACCGAGATTGCCTGACACAAAAGGCGGCGCATTATAACCAGCGTTCCCGGATTCAGGGGATTGCGCGCTTCACCCGCTATACTCGACGCACTGGCCGTGAAGGAAAAATCTGCTAACAATGCACACGATGCGTATAACAGCAGCTAAGCCATAATGCGCGCCGAGATCACAGGAGCATCTAATGAGCAGCATTGCACAACCGGCTGAAGGCGAAAAAATTCTTATCGTTGATGACGATCCAGGGCTGAGCAGCCTGCTGGAGCGTTTCTTCGTCAGCAAGGGCTACCGTGCCCGCGCTGTGCCGAACGTCGAGCAAATGGACCGTTTGCTGGCTCGTGAGGTATTTAACCTGGTGGTACTGGACCTGATGCTGCCTGGCGAAGACGGGCTGTCTGCCTGCCGCCGCCTGCGTGCCGCGGGTAATCGGGTGCCGATCATCATGCTCACCGCCAAGGGCGACGAGCTGAGCCGCATCAAGGGCCTGGAACTGGGCGCTGATGACTACCTGGCCAAACCTTTCAACCCTGATGAACTGATGGCGCGTGTGCGTGCCGTGTTGCGTCGTCAGTCTGCGCCTGTGCCGGGTGCACCGGGCAGCGAAGACGAAAGCGTCACCTTTGGTGATTACGAGTTGTCCCTGGCCACGCGCGAACTCAAGCGTGGCGATGAAGTACACATGCTCACCACCGGTGAGTTTGCCGTACTCAAGGCGTTGGTCATGCATGCGCGCGAGCCGTTGACCCGCGACAAGCTGATGAACCTGGCCCGTGGCCGTGAGTGGGATGCACTGGAGCGTTCAATCGACGTTCAAATCTCCCGCCTGCGCCGCATGATCGAGCCGGACCCTTCCAAACCGCGCTACATCCAGACGGTCTGGGGTGTCGGTTATGTGTTCGTGCCGGATGGCAACGCAACCAAATGATGTCGCCTGTGCAGGCGCGAGTCACCCAGTGGCCTTAGGGCGCCGGGTGGCTCGCACTTCATTCTATTGCGGGTCTTGGTACTCGTCCCTGCAACGTGTAAAGCGCCATCTATGAAAACCCCTCTGTGGTTCCCCCAAAGTTTTTTCTCTCGCACCCTCTGGCTGGTGCTCATCGTCGTCCTGTTCTCCAAGGCATTGACCTTGGTTTATCTGTTGATGAACGAAGATATGTTGGTCGACCGCCAATACAGCCACGGCGTGGGCCTGGTGCTGCGCGCCTATTGGGCGGCCGATGAAGAGAACCGCGCCAAGATCGCCGATGCTGCAACGCTGACGCGTGTGGTGGGCGGCGGGGTGCCAGAAGGCGAGCAACACTGGCCTTACAGCGAGATCTACGAGCGTCAGATGCAGGCCGAACTGGGCGCCGACACCGAAGTGCGTTTACGCATGCACTCGCCCCCGGCTCTGTGGGTACGTGCCCCGAGTCTGGGCGATGGCTGGCTGAAGGTACCGTTGTACCCGCACCCGCTGCGTGGGCAAAAAATCTGGAGCGTACTGGGCTGGTTCCTGGCCATCGGGTTGTTATCCACCGCCTCGGCGTGGATTTTCGTCAGTCAGCTCAATCAGCCACTTAAACGGCTGGTTTATGCGGCCAGACAGTTGGGGCAGGGGCGCAGTGTGCGCCTGCCGATCAGTGATACACCGAGCGAAATGACCGAGGTGTACAGCGCCTTCAACCAGATGGCTGAAGATGTGGAGCAGGCAGGCCGCGAGCGCGAACTGATGCTGGCGGGTGTGTCCCATGACTTGCGCACGCCGTTGACGCGCTTGCGTTTGTCGCTGGAGTTGATGGGCAGCCACAACGACCTGACCGACGACATGGTGCGCGACATTGAAGACATGGATGCCATTCTGGATCAGTTTTTGGCGTTTATCCGCGACGGTCGCGATGAGCCGGTTGAAGAAGTTGACCTGTGCGAACTGATCCGCGAAGTCGTTGCGCCGTATAACCAGAATGACGAACAGGTGCGCTTGCGTTTGCAGCCCATTCAGCCGTTTGCGTTGCGTCGGGTATCGATGAAGCGCCTGCTCAACAACTTGATCGGCAACGCCTTGCACCACGCGGGGGATGACGTTGAAGTCGCCGCCTATGTGTCTGGCGATACCAGCGCGCCTTACGTGGTGCTGAGTGTGATGGACCGCGGTGCAGGCATTGACCCGTCGGAGCTTGAAGACATCTTCAACCCGTTTATTCGCGGTGATCGTGCCCGAGGCGGCAAAGGCACTGGCTTGGGCCTGGCGATTGTTAAACGTATCGCCTCCATGCACGGCGGCAACGTTGAGTTGCGTAACCGTGCTGGCGGTGGCCTGGAAGCCAGAGTCCGGCTGCCGCTGGGTTTGATGTTGCCGCGCGGCGCCGTTTAAACACACACCCTGTAGGAGCGAGCTCGTCTCGCGATCTTTTGATCTGTTAAAAGATCGCGAGGCAAGCTCGCTCCTACACGTTTTGGGTGCGTTAACCCTTGCCTTTAGTCCGCGTCATGTTCGGGCCGCTGTTTTTTTCCAGATGCTCAATGATGATCCCCGCCACATTTTTGCCCGTGGTGGTTTCGATCCCTTCAAGCCCCGGCGATGAGTTGACCTCCAGCACCAGCGGGCCGTGGTTGGAGCGCAGAATATCGACCCCGGCCACGCTCAACCCCATGACCTTGGCTGCACGAATAGCCGTCATGCGTTCTTCGGGGGTGATTTTGATCAGGCTGGCGCTGCCGCCACGGTGCAGGTTGGAGCGGAACTCGCCCGGCTTGGCCTGGCGCTTCATGGCGGCAATCACCTTGTCGCCCACCACGAAGCAACGGATATCGGCACCGCCCGCTTCCTTGATGTATTCCTGCACCATGATGTTCTGCTTGAGGCCCATAAAGGCTTCGATCACCGACTCGGCCGCCGTCGCGGTTTCACACAGCACCACGCCAATGCCTTGCGTGCCTTCCAATACCTTGATCACCAGCGGTGCGCCGTTAACCATTTCGATCAAGTCCGGGATGTCATCCGGCGAGTGGGCAAAACCTGTCACCGGCAAGCCCAGGCCACGACGCGAGAGCAATTGCAGCGAGCGCAATTTGTCACGTGAACGGGCAATGGCCACCGACTCATTGAGCGGAAACACGCCCATCATTTCGAACTGGCGCAACACCGCACAGCCGTAAAACGTCACGGATGCACCAATGCGCGGGATTACTGCATCAAAGCCTTCCAGCGGCTTGCCACGGTAATGGATCTGCGGCTTATGACTGGCAATGTTCATATAGGCGCGCAAGGTATCGATCACCACCATCTGATGGCCTCGTTCGGTCCCGGCCTCAACCAGGCGACGAGTGGAATACAGACGCGGGTTGCGCGACAGCACAGCGATCTTCATGCAGCACCTTTGGAGGAGGTAGTAGTCACCGGAAACACCGGCTTGTCTTGAACGTATTTTTGCCCCGGGTTAACGACCAACTGGCCGTCGACCAGCGCTTTTGAACCCAGCAACAGGCGGTAGCGCATCGATTTGCGGCAAGCGAGGGTGAATTCGACTTGCCACACATGATCACCCAGGGCCAGGTCAGTGCGTATGACATAGCGCACCTGTGTGTGACCGTTTGAGCTTTTAATGGTTTTAATCGCCACTAACGGCGCTTCGCAGCGACGGTGGCGCAGTTGTACCAACGTGCCTAAATGGGCATTGAAACGTACCCATTCGACACCGTCGCGCTCAAAAGGCTCGATCTCGGTGGCGTGCAAGCTGGAGGTACTGGCGCCGGTGTCGATTTTCGCGCGCAAGCCGGCGACGCCCAAATCGGGCAGCGCCACCCACTCGCGCAGACCGACAACGGTCAAATGATCAAATGTCTTCAATATAAGTAACCAGCGATTAACGTATTCAGGTTGCAGGAAGGGCCCTGCAGGTCACACATGAAAGCCAACAGGCGGTATTCACGCAGAATAGCTGGCAAATGGCGACAGTTTTCCTACGGGGGGATGCAATGCAGTGATTGAGCTGCAGTGTTGGCCGATGAGCATTCTATCGGGCGTATTCCTTCCTTGGTTCATCAAAAGTAGTAGTACAGTTCTGTGAATTTAAATGAAGGGGCTTCCAATGGCGCAGAAACAGGAAGAGGACGACAAAGTCCGGTTGGACAAATGGCTGTGGGCCGCACGCTTCTATAAAACCCGGGCGTTGGCCAAGGCGGCCATTGAAAGTGGCAAGGTTCACTGCCGTGGCGAGCGTTGCAAGCCCAGCAAAGAGCCGCGTGTGGGCGACGAACTGCAGATTCGGGTAGGGCTTGAAGAGCGCACCGTTGAAGTCAAAGCCTTGTCGGTGGTACGTCGTGGCGCCCCGGAGGCGCAAACGCTGTATGCCGAAACCGAACAAAGCATCGCCAAGCGCGAAAACGCGGCTGCGCTGCGCAAGGCCGGAGCGATGGGGATCAGTACCGACGGCAAGCCGACCAAAAAACAACGTCGGCAACTGCATCAGTTGCATGACGTGAGCGATTTGTAACAACAGCAACGGCGGGTACGCTCTGGGCTGCCATTGCTTTGCCGTGCGTCGTGTCTGTGCAGACATGACTTGTAACTGCGCAGGTGAAACGCCATATAGGGTTATTAGCCAGCGGCCTGTTAAAGCCCCACCTACATTAAGTAACCCATTCAGAACTCTATTCTTATGTCCGATCTACTTAAAAACGACCTTCAAAAAGACGCCACCCAACGCTTTATGTTTGACACCTGCGATGCCCGTGGCGAGCTGGTTTCGCTGGAGCACAGCTACGCAGAAGTGTTGGCCAAACATAACTACCCAGCACCGGTCCAGCAATTGCTGGGCGAGTTGATGGCGGCAGCGGCGTTGCTGGTGGGCAACCAGAAAAACGACGGTTTGCTGAGCCTGCAAGCACGTTCCGAAGGCCCGGTGCCACTGTTGACCATCGAGTGCACCAGCGAGCGCGAAATCCGTGGCCTGGCCCGTTTTGATCCTGAGCAGATTGCCCCGGATGCCACCTTGGCCGACCTGCTGCCAGACGGCCTGCTGGCCATTACCGTTGTGCCAAAAGTGGGCGAACGCTCCCAGGGTTTTGTGGACCTGGATGGCGAAACGCTGGCGGATTGCTTCACCAATTACTTCGTCATGTCTCAGCAAGTGCCTACGCGCTTCTGGCTGAAAGCGGACGGTCTGCGTGCACGTGGCATGTTCTTGCAGCAACTGCCGGTCGACGTGATCGATGACGAAGAGGAGCGTGCCGATAAGTGGAAAGAACTGCTGATGCTGGGCGATACGCTCAAGGCTGAAGAGCTGATGGGGCTGGACAACGAAACCATCCTGCACCGTCTGTACCACGAAGAAACCGTGCGCGTGTTCGACTCAGAAGCACTTGAGTTCAAATGCAGCTGCTCGCGTGAGCGTTCAGGCAATGCATTGACCAGCCTGGGCCATGAAGATGCGCTCAATCTGGTGGCCGAACACGGTGGTCATATCGAGATCGATTGCCAGTTTTGTAACGCTCAATACCTGTTCGATGCGGCCGATGTGGATCAATTATTCTCCGGCGCGGGTGTTCAGTCGCCTTCCAATACTCATCACTAAAACGTTTCAGCGCAGGTGAAACACCTGTCAATTACCGTTCTTGCGCGGTTCTGACAGGTGGGCCCTACTCTTTTTGGCCATTTCTGGCATAATCCGGCCCACTTTTTTCGCGGTAGTAGTGCAACTATTTCTACTACAAAACGTTTGGCGCACTCGGCCAATGGCCGACGGGGAACCTCATGACGCAAGCTAATAACGCCGTGCACATCGATCTGAGCATCGACGATCTGGTAAAAGAAGCCCTGAACCGTGGTGAAGGCGAGCTTGCCGACAGCGGTGCACTGGTTGTTCGTACCGGCCATCGCACGGGTCGTTCACCTGCTGACCGCTTCATTGTTGAAGAACCGACCACTCAGGACGCAATCGCCTGGGGCCCGATCAACCGCAAGTTCCCGGCCGACAAGTTCGACGCGCTGTGGGACCGTGTTTCGGCTTACGTGGCTGAGCGTGAGCGTTTCGTTTCTCACGTTCATGTAGGCTCTGATCCGGCGCACTACCTGCCCGTCAAAATGACCACCGAAACCGCGTGGCACAACCTGTTTGGCCGTTGCCTGTTCATCAACCCGGAACAGTACAACCCGGCGGGCAAAGACGAGTGGCAAATCATCAACGCACCGAACTTCGTGTGCGAGCCAGAGCGTGATGGCACCAACTCCGACGGTTGCGTGATCATCAACTTTGCAGCCAAAAAAGTGCTGATCGCAGGCATGCGTTACGCCGGCGAAATGAAAAAAGCCCTGTTCTCGGTTCAAAACTTCCTGCTGCCAGCAGTCGACGTTCTGCCGATGCACTGTGCGGCCAACATGGGCGAAGAGGGCGACGTGACCCTGTTCTTCGGCCTGTCGGGCACCGGTAAAACCACCCTGTCGGCTGACGAAAGCCGTTACCTGATCGGTGACGACGAACACGGCTGGGGCGTGGGCGTGGTGTTCAACATCGAAGGCGGTTGCTATGCCAAGTGCATCGACCTGTCCGAGAAAAACGAGCCGGTAATCTGGAAAGCCATCCAGCACGGCGCGGTACTGGAAAACGTTGTTATTGATCCAGTTACCAAAAAAGCGGACTACGCAGACGACAGCTTGACGCAAAACAGCCGTGCTGCTTACCCGCGTGAACTGATCGAAAAACGTGCACCGAAAAACCTCGGTGGCGAGCCAAACGCTGTGATCTTCCTGACCTGCGACCTGACCGGCGTTCTGCCACCGGTGTCGATCCTCAGCGAAGAACAAGCGGCTTACCACTTCCTGTCGGGTTACACCGCACTGGTAGGTTCCACTGAAATGGGTTCGGGCAGCGGCATCAAGTCGACCTTCTCTACCTGCTTCGGCGCGCCATTCTTCCCACGTCCTGCGGGCGAATACGCAGAGCTGCTGATCAAGCGCATCCGCGGTTTCGGCTCCAAGGTTTACCTGGTTAACACCGGTTGGACTGGCGGCGGCTACGGCGTTGGCAAGCGCTTCAACATCCCGACCACCCGTGGCGTGATTGCAGCGATCCAGAGCGGTGCTCTGATCGGCGCAGAAACCGAGCACCTGGACACCATCAACCTCGACGTGCCATTGGCCGTACCGGGTGTTGACACTGCCCTGCTGAACCCACGTAACACCTGGGCTGACAAAGCGGCCTACGACGAAGCGGCCAAAGCCCTGGCTGGTCTGTTCGTTGAGAACTTTAAAAAGTTCGACGTCAGCGACGCGATCAAAGCTGCTGGCCCGAAGCTGTAAGCATCGGTTAGCGCATTGATCTACAAAAAAACCGCCTGAAAGGGCGGTTTTTTTGTGCCTGAAGATTTAAGGATCGCGAGACAAGCTCGCTCCTACAGGTCCAGTTCAGGCTTCCAGGGCTTGTGTGTCCCAATGCCCGAGTGTGATGGCTTCATACAGCATGCCAATGGTCAGCGGCACCTTATTGCCCCGGCCTTTGGCGTTACGCTTGAAATGCGGGTCGTTGCCCGCCGGGTGGAAATAGCGATACGCATCGTAATCGGCCAGTTCCAGCCCGAAGCGCTCCTCCAAGCTTTCCATCAAATGCTGGGCATCGCTGCCATTGCAACCCAGGTCGAGGTTGATAGAGGTCTTGAGGCTGATGGTCTTGTGCTCGGGCAGGCCGATTTCTTCATGCAGCAACTGCATCAGCTCGCGCAGGGCTGGTGTGTCGGGGAGGGTGCTGGCGAGTTTCATGATCAGAGATCCATGTGGTCATCAAAGACAGGTCTTCAGGCGAATCGTCAGCACCATAAACCAAATTAAAAATCGATGCTCCGTGCTTCAGGTGGGTTCGTGAGGTTGCCATTCAAGGCTCTGGACAGCGACGAGCGCTTGACCCTGTATCATCCCCTCTCAATTTGCCCCCGACCTTTTCTCGATTCGCCGCAAACCCTGCGCTACGGTTCAGGACTCTGCGGCGGTCAATGGAGTGACAGCGATGTACAACACCCTGGAACAGGTTTTCGGTTATCCACAGTTTCGCGCAGGCCAAGAGGCGGCGATCAGTACGGTGCTGGCCGGGCGTTCGGCGGCGGCGATTTTTCCGACGGGGTCGGGCAAGTCGTTGTGTTACCAGTTGCCGGCGTTGTTGCTGCCGCATCTGACGCTGGTGGTGTCGCCGCTGCTGGCGCTGATGCAGGATCAACTGGCGTTTTTGCAGCGTCATGGCATTGCGGCTGCCAGTATCGACTCGGTGCAAAGCCGCGATGACGCCAGCGCTGTCATGGCGCGGGCCAAGGCGGGGGAGTTGAAGATTCTGATGGTGTCGGTCGAGCGCCTGAAGAACGAGCGCTTTCGCCACTTTTTGCAGCAGGTGCCTATTTCATTACTGGTGGTGGATGAGGCGCACTGTATTTCTGAATGGGGGCATAACTTTCGCCCTGATTACTTGAAGCTGCCGGACTACCAGCAGCAGTTCAATATCCCGCAAGCCTTATTGCTGACGGCCACGGCCACGCCCGCGGTGATCGCTGACATGCAGCGCAAATTTGCGATTGCCGAGTCGGATGTTGTCACCACCGGTTTTTATCGCGCCAACCTGGATTTGTGGGTCGAGCCCGTCACCGGCGCGGCCAAGCGTCAGCGTCTGGTGCAGTGGATGGGCGAGCGTCTTGGCCAACCGAGCATTGTGTATGTCACGTTGCAAAAAACTGCCGAACAGATCGCCCAACACCTGAGCCAACACGGGATCAACGCCAACGCTTACCACGCAGGCTTGCCCCACGAGCAACGGGAAAGCATCCAGCGCCAGTTCATGGCGGGCCAGCTCAATTGCATCGTTGCGACCATCGCCTTCGGCATGGGCATCGACAAAAGCGACATCCGCAACGTGGTGCATTTTGACCTGCCCAAGTCGATTGAAAACTACAGCCAGGAAATCGGCCGCGCCGGTCGCGATGGCGCAACGTCCGAGTGTCTGGTCCTGGCCAATCGCGACAGCCTCAATGTCCTGGAAAACTTTGTGTATGGCGACACGCCAGAGCTGCAAGGCATCCGCTGTGTGCTGGAAGAACTGAGTGCAGCGATTGCCGAAGGGCAGTGGGAGTTCATGCTGACGCCACTGTCGGACCAGAGCAACATCCGCCAGTTACCCCTCAAAACCCTGTTGGTGCAGTTGGAGTTGCGCGGCCTGATCGCCCCGCGTTACGCCTATTTTGCCGAGTACCGCTTCAAGTTCTTGATCGAGCCCGACACCTTGCTGGCCAAGTTTGAAGGCGAGCGCCAACAGTTTGTAGCGGCGATTATCCAGACCTCCAGCCGTGCCCGGACCTGGGCCACGGTGAACTTTGACACCCTGTACGAGCAGCATCAGGCGGACCGCAATCGAGTGGTCAAGGCGCTGGACTACTTTCAGGAGAAGGGTTGGATCGAGCTTGAAAGCAAGCAGATGACCGAGGTCTATAACGTGCTGGTGACTGAGGTAGATGCACAGGCGCTGAGCCTTGAGTTGCATCAGTACTTCACCGCCCATGAGCGCAGCGAAATTGCGCGTATTCACGCAATGCTGGCGCTGTTCTCCAGTGATACCTGCCTGAGTTATCGGCTGGCGCAGTACTTTGGCGATGAGCAGGCGCCGCAGCAGTGCGGGCATTGCTCTGTGTGTGCGGGGCAGATTGCGCGCTTGCCCGACCCGCCCGCGCTGGCGCCGCTTGTGGATAAAAACTTTGACGCGCTGTGCGGTGCTTTTATCCACAGGCATCAGGAGTACACAGGCAGTTATCCACCGGCGGAACGCGTGACCCGTTTTTTGTGCGGCATTAGCGTGCCGTTATTCACCAAGATCAAAGCGCGTTCGATTGCAGGTTTTGCCGCCCTGGAAAACTACCCCTACGCCGACGTACGCCACTGGGCCGAACACCACCTGGCAGATGAGTGGATTTGAACCGGTGGGAGCGGGCTTGCTCGCGATAGCATCGACGCGGTGTACCTGATACATCGAGTCGTCTGAATCGCGAGCAAGCCCGCTCCCACACTTTATTCCCCCAGAAGTTCTTTCAACACGCGAGTGAAGTCCCGGTTGCTCACGTCTTCATCTGCATGGCGCCTGTCACGCACCACCCATTGGCCGTTCACCATCACGTCACGGACCTGACGATCGCCGCCGGCAAACAACCAGCGGTTGAGAATCCCGTCTTCCTGCGCCGTCGCCAGATACGGGTCGTTGCCGTCGAGTACCAGCCAGTCGGCCCGCTGGCCCACGGCCAATCCGGCTACCGGCTGGCCCATTGCTTGTGCACCGCCCGCCACGGCGGCGTCGTACAGGGTACGCCCGACCATCGGCTGGTCACTGCGGTACAGGCGGTTGCGCCGTTGGTCGCGTAAACGCTGGCCGTATTCCAGCCAGCGCAACTCTTCAACCACGCTCAACGACACGTGGCTGTCTGAGCCAATGCCCATGCGGCCGTTTTGCGCGAGGTAGTCCACCGCCGGGAAAATTCCGTCGCCCAGGTTGGCTTCTGTGGTCAGGCACAGCCCGGCCACGGCCTGGCTGTGCGCCATAAGGCGCACTTCGTCGGGTGTCGCGTGGGTGGCATGCACCAGGCACCAGCGCGCGTCGACTTCAACGTTGTCATACAGCCACTGGATCGGGCGTTTGCCGCTCCAGCCCAGGCAGTCATCGACTTCCTTTTGCTGCTCGGCAATGTGGATATGCACCGGGCACGCCGTGTCGCTGGCGCGCAGCACGTCGTGTAGTTGTTCGGGGGTGACCGCTCGCAGCGAGTGGAAACACAGGCCCAGTTGTTGCGCCGGTTGTTGCGCCAGCAGGGGTTTTAACTGCTGCTGCAAGGTCAGGTATTGCTCGGTGCTGTTGATAAAACGGCGCTGGCCATCGTTAGGCGCCTGGCCGCCAAAACCGGAATGGCTGTACAGAACCGGCAGCAACGTCAGGCCTATGCCGGTGGAGCGCGCCGCTTCACTGATGCGCAGCGCCAGCTCGGCCGGGTTGGCGTAAGGCTGGCCCGACAGGTCGTGGTGCACGTAATGGAATTCCGCCACCGAGGTGTACCCGGCCTTGAGCATTTCGATGTACAACTGGCGGGCGATGACGCCCAATTGCTCAGGGCTGATTTTGCCGACCAGCCGGTACATCAGGTCGCGCCAGGTCCAGAAGCTGTCGTTGGGGTTGCCCGCCACTTCGGCCAAACCGGCCATGGCCCGCTGAAACGCATGGGAGTGCAGATTCGGCATGCCCGGTAACACCGGGCCGTTCAAGCGTTGTGCGCCTTGGTCGTCGGCATTGGCTTGAATACGGGTCAGAAAGCCGTCGGCCCCGACCTCAATGCGGACATTAGTAGCCCAGCCTGTGGGTAACAGCGCACGTTCGGCGAAGAAGACGGACATCGGTTGAGCACCCCATCGTGGAAATTTGTATATACATATACAGACGTTTGCCTGCCCGGTAAACTCCGGCAAGCTACGCCCCTTAACTCATGAACAAGGATTGCCTGTGTCGACTCCGCCTGTCGTGCCCCCGCTGGCCGCCCACATGGGCGACAGTCCAGCCCCGCTTTACGCTCGCGTAAAACAGATGATCACTCAGCAAATCGAGAGCGGTAACTGGCCGCCGCATTACCGCGTGCCGTCTGAAAGCGAGCTGGTCAGCCAACTGGGCTTCAGCCGCATGACCATCAACCGGGCGCTGCGCGAAATGACCGCAGACGGCCTGCTGGTGCGCATGCAGGGTGTTGGCACCTTCGTGGCCGAGCCAAAAACGCAATCCGCGCTGTTTGAAGTCAACAACATTGCCGACGAAATCGCCGCCCGTGGCCATAAGCACACCTGCAAAGTGATCAGCCTGGCCGAAGAACTGGCCGGTTCCGAGCGCGCCGCCGTCCTCGACATGCGTGAAGGGCAGAAAGTGTTTCATTCGTTGATCGTGCATTACGAAAACGGTATTCCCGTGCAAATTGAGGACCGTTTCGTCAACGCGCTCGTCGCTCCGGACTACCTCAAGCAAGACTTCACTCGGCAAACGCCTTACGCCTATCTGTCGCAGGTCGCACCGCTGACCGAAGGTGAGCACGTGGTCGAAGCGATTTTGGCTGACCCCAAAGAGTGCAAGCTGCTGCAAATTGAAGCCAGCGAGCCGTGCCTGTTGATCCGCCGTCGCACGTGGTCTGGCCGTCAGCCAGTGACTGCCGCTCGTCTGATCCACCCCGGTTCCCGTCATCGCCTGGAAGGACGTTTCAGCAAATGAGTGAACTCAGCGTTTTACGCGCCGCCGATTACCCGCGCATGCCGTGGAAAAACGGCGGCGGCAGTACTGAAGAAATCACCCGCGATGTCGGTGAAGGCATTGATGGCTTCGGCTGGCGCTTGTCGATTGCCGACATTGGCGAGTCGGGCGGCTTTTCGCGTTTCGACGGCTACCAGCGAGTCATCACCGTGCTGCAAGGCGCGGGCATGCACCTGCAGGTGGACGGCGAGCAGAGCCGGGCGTTGTTACCGTTCGATGCCTTTGCTTTTAAAGGTGACAGCGAGGTCAGTTGCCGCTTGATCGACGGGCCGATCCGCGACTTCAACCTGATCTACGCCCTGCAGCGTTACAGCGCCCGCCTGCAATGGCTGCAAGGCGGTAGCCGCTTGTTCACCCCGGCGCAGACCGTGCTGGTGTTTGCTGCTGATGAGCACGTTGACGTACGCGTGGGTGACACGCGTCACGAACAACTTGGCCGCTACGATTGCCTGCAACTGAACGGTAATCGCGAGCTGCTTGAGATCGCCATCACCGGCCGTAGCTGCGTGATTGAGTTGAATAGGGTCTGAAAATGTGGGAGCGGGCTTGCTCGCGATAGCATCACTGCGATGTGCCTGATACACGGCGTTGTTTGCATCGCGAGCAAGCCCGCTCCCACAAGTCGAGTTAAGCCACGCCCCATCTTGTTACCTAACGCCCCAAAAAGACGCAAAACGCCCTTCAAGTAACATCCCCTTACTCTCCCTCCTGCATGTTTAAGCAAACCTTGTGCGTGCCTCAACGCCCTTGTTTTCGGGCCTTTCAACCCATGTCGCGATGTTTTAATTGACAGCAAAGTCACGTTGGCCGCTTACTTGCATATGCTTGTATGTACAAGTACATAAGTGTTCACCTGCCCAGCACTGAGGAGTTACCCGTGACTTCAACTACCCCTAAATCGCCTGTCGCGTTCAACCGTCACCGCGAAGGTGAGATCCGCGCCGCCCGTGGCACTCAGCTCACGGCTAAAAGCTGGATGACTGAAGCACCCCTGCGGATGCTGATGAACAACCTTGATCCACAGGTGGCAGAAAACCCGACCGAGCTGGTGGTGTATGGCGGTATTGGTCGTGCGGCGCGTAACTGGGAGTGCTACGACAAAATCGTCGAAAGCCTGACCAACCTCAACGACGACGAAACCCTGCTGGTGCAATCGGGCAAGCCGGTCGGCGTGTTCAAAACCCACAGCAACGCACCACGGGTACTGATCGCCAACTCCAACCTGGTGCCGCATTGGGCAACGTGGGAACACTTCAACGAACTCGACGCCAAAGGCCTGGCCATGTACGGCCAGATGACCGCCGGCAGCTGGATCTACATCGGCAGCCAGGGCATCGTCCAGGGCACTTACGAAACCTTCGTTGAGGCTGGTCGCCAGCATTACAACGGCAGCCTGGTCGGCAAATGGGTACTCACCGCAGGTTTGGGCGGCATGGGCGGCGCACAACCGCTGGCTGCGACCCTGGCGGGCGCGTGCTCACTGAACATCGAATGCCAGCAAAGCCGCATCGACTTCCGCTTGGCCACGCGCTACGTCGACGAACAAGCCGCTGACCTGGATGACGCCCTGGCCCGCATCGCCAAATACACCGCCGAAGGCAAGGCGATCTCCATCGCGCTGTGCGGTAACGCCGCTGAACTGCTGCCAGAAATGGTGCGCCGTGGCATTCGCCCGGACATGGTCACCGACCAGACCAGCGCCCACGACCCGCTCAATGGCTACCTGCCAAAAGGCTGGACCTGGGAGCAGTACCGCGACCGCGCCGTGACCGATCCGGCGGGCGTGGTCAAAGCCGCCAAAGCCTCGATGGGTGAACACGTAGAAGCCATGCTGGCGTTCCAGAAAGCCGGCATTCCGACCTTCGACTACGGCAACAACATCCGCCAGATGGCCAAAGAAGTGGGCGTTGAAGCTGCGTTCGACTTCCCGGGTTTTGTTCCGGCGTACATCCGCCCACTGTTCTGCCGTGGCATTGGCCCGTTCCGTTGGGTTGCACTGTCGGGCGATGCAGAAGACATCTACAAAACCGACGCCAAGGTCAAAGAGCTGATCCCTGACGACGACCACCTGCACAACTGGCTGGACATGGCCCGCGAGCGCATCAGCTTCCAGGGTTTGCCAGCACGTATTTGCTGGGTTGGCCTGGGTCAGCGCGCCAAATTGGGCCTGGCGTTCAACGAAATGGTGCGCAGCGGTGAGCTGAAAGCGCCGATCGTGATTGGTCGTGACCACCTGGACTCAGGTTCGGTGTCCAGCCCGAACCGTGAAACCGAATCGATGCAGGACGGTTCGGATGCCGTCTCTGACTGGCCACTGCTCAACGCTTTGCTCAACACCGCGAGCGGCGCGACCTGGGTATCGCTGCACCACGGTGGGGGCGTTGGCATGGGCTTCTCGCAGCATTCGGGCATGGTGATTGTGTGTGACGGCACCGACGAAGCGGCCGAGCGCATCGCCCGTGTGCTGCACAACGACCCGGCGACCGGTGTGATGCGCCATGCGGATGCGGGTTACCAGATCGCCATCGACTGCGCCAACGAACAGGGCCTGAACCTGCCGATGGTCAACGGCTAAGCCCAGAGGGTGCATATCCCTTGTGGGAGCGGGCTTGCTCGCGATGCAGATTGTGATGCATTCGCGAGCAAGCCCGCTCCCACGGAGTGCATACACTCAACGCAGCGATTAACGGCCCGGACCCTTATTCAAGGAGCATCAATGTGAACCGTTTAAACCTGATCCCCGGCCAACTGAGCCTTGCCCAACTGCGTGACATTTATCAGCAGCCGGTAAGCCTCAGCCTGGACGACAGCGCTAGCGCGCAGATTGATGCCAGCGTGGCGTGTGTGGAGCAGATCCTTGCCGAGCACCGCACCATTTACGGCATCAACACCGGTTTTGGTTTGCTGGCGTCGACAAAAATTGCCAGTGAAGACCTGGAAAACCTCCAGCGTTCCCTGGTGCTGTCCCATGCTGCGGGTGTCGGTGAGCCGCTCAGCGATGACCTGGTGCGCCTGATCATGGTGCTCAAGGTCAACAGCCTGAGCCGTGGCTTTTCGGGGATCCGCCGGGTGGTGATCGATGCCCTGATCGCGCTGATCAATGCCCAGGTGTATCCGCATATTCCGCTCAAGGGCTCGGTCGGCGCTTCGGGCGATTTGGCGCCGTTGGCGCACATGTCGCTGGTGCTGTTGGGGGAGGGCAAGGCGCGTTACAACGGTGAATGGCTGGAGGCTGGTGCCGCGCTGAAGCAGGCGGGTCTCACACCGCTGACCCTGGCGGCCAAAGAAGGTCTGGCCTTGCTCAATGGCACGCAGGTGTCGACCGCCTTTGCCCTGCGCGGGCTGTTTGAAGGCGAAGACCTGTTTGCCGCCGCCATCGCCTGCGGCAGCCTCACGGTTGAAGCGGTGCTGGGCTCGCGCTCACCTTTTGATGCGCGCATCCATGCCGCGCGTGGTCAACGTGGGCAAATCGATGCCGCCGCGCTGTACCGCGACCTGCTGGGGGCGAGCAGCGAAGTGTCCGAATCGCACAAAAATTGCGACAAGGTTCAAGACCCGTATTCCCTGCGTTGCCAGCCACAAGTGATGGGCGCCTGCCTGACGCAGTTGCGTCAGGCAGCCGAGGTGCTGGGCATTGAGGCCAACGCTGTGTCGGATAACCCGCTGGTGTTTGCCGAACAGGGCGATGTGATCTCTGGCGGCAACTTCCACGCCGAGCCGGTCGCCATGGCCGCCGACAACATGGCCTTGGCCATTGCTGAAATCGGTGCCCTGAGCGAGCGGCGCATCTCGTTGATGATGGACAAACACATGTCGCAGTTGCCACCGTTTCTGGTGGCCAACGGCGGCGTCAATTCGGGCTTCATGATTGCCCAAGTGACCGCGGCCGCGTTGGCCAGCGAGAACAAGGCGCTGGCGCACCCGCACAGCGTCGACAGCATTCCCACCTCGGCCAACCAGGAAGACCACGTGTCGATGGCTCCGGCGGCCGGCAAGCGCTTGTGGGACATGGCCGAAAACGTTCGCGGCGTGCTCGCCGTGGAATGGCTGGCCGCGTGCCAGGGCCTGGACCTGCGCACTGGCCTCAAAACCTCCCCCAAACTCGAAATCGCCCGCACCACCCTGCGCAGCAAAGTGGCGTTTTATGAAAAAGACCGCTTCTTCGCGCCCGACATCGACGCCGCCCAGCAATTACTGGCGTCGCGGTGCCTCAATGAACTGATCGTGCGCCAGACCCTGCCCAGCTTGTAGGCGTCGATTACCCCCATTGGCCATTAATGATTAGGAGTGTCACACAATGAAAATCTACAAGACTCTGCTGACTCCATTACTTTCCCTCAGCGTGTTGGTTGCTGCAGGCACCGCCCAGGCGGCCACCTGGTGTGAATCCGGCAAACCGGTGAAATTTGCCGGGCTCAACTGGGAGAGCGGCATGCTCTTCACCGACCTGATGCAGTTCGTGCTGGAAAAAGGCTACGGCTGTAAAACCGACAGCTTGCCGGGCAACTCCATCGCCATGGAAAACGCCCTGAGCAGCAACGACATTCAAGTGTTTGCCGAAGAGTGGGTGGGCCGCAGCAACGTCTGGGTCAAGGCCGAGAAGGCCGGCAAGGTGGTGGGCGTCGGCGCTCCGGTGGTGGGCGCCGTTGAAGGCTGGTACGTGCCGCGCTACGTGATCGAAGGCGATGAGAGCCGCAAGATCAAAGCCAGCGCGCCGAACTTGAAGTCGATCGCTGATTTGGCGCAGTACGCCTCGGTGTTCAAAGACCAGGAAGAACCGGCCAAGGGCCGCTTCTACAACTGCCCGGCGGGCTGGACCTGTGAGCTGGACAACAGCGCCATGCTCAAGGATTACGGCCTGGAAAACAGCTACACCAACTTCCGTCCGGGCACCGGCCCGGCCCTCGATGCGGCCGTGCTGTCGAGCTACCGCCGTGGCGAGCCGATCCTGTTTTACTACTGGTCACCAACCCCGCTGTTGGGCAGCGTTGACCTGGTCAAGCTGGACGAGAAACCCGGTGTCGACAAGCACGTAGACATCAAGGTGGGCGTTTCCAAAACCTTCAGCGAGCAAGCGCCTGAGCTGATCGCGGTGCTGGAAAAGGTCAACCTGCCGATTGATCTGCTCAACCAGAACCTGGCCCGCATGAGCAAAGAACGCATCGACTCGGCAAAACTGGCCAAGCTGTTCCTCAAGGAACACCCGGAAGTCTGGCATGCCTGGGTCGATGAAGACGCTGCCAAAAAAATCGAAGCGGCGCTATGAGAGCGGACGCTGTAGCTGTGGATAACGTCCCTTTCATTTGATCGAGAGTCTTTATGTTTCCCGAACGTTTTACATTCTCTGTAGCGGACTGGGTCAACGGCTGGGTTGACGCGCTGGTGGCCAACTATGGCGATGTGTTCCGGCATATTTCCGACACCTTGCTGTGGGCCATCGTCAACCTCGAAACCGTGCTGCGCATGGCGCCGTGGTGGCTGGTGCTGGCCGTCGTTGCGGGCATTACCTGGCACGCAACACGCAAGGCAACCACCACGGCGGTGATTGTCGGGTTGCTGTTTTTGGTGGGTGCCGTGGGCTTGTGGGACAAGCTGATGCAAACCCTGGCATTGATGCTGGTGGCCACCTTGATTTCGGTATTGATCGGCATCCCGCTGGGCATTCTGGCGGCGCGCAGCAATCGCTTGCGCGCAGTGCTGATGCCGGTGCTCGACATCATGCAGACCATGCCGAGCTTCGTGTATTTGATCCCGGTGCTGATGCTGTTTGGCCTGGGCAAGGTGCCGGCGATTTTCGCCACCGTGATCTACGCCGCGCCGCCGCTGATTCGCCTGACCGACCTGGGTATTCGCCAGGTCGACGGTGAAGTCATGGAAGCCATCAACGCCTTTGGCGCCAACCGCTGGCAGCAACTGTTCGGCGTGCAACTGCCGCTGGCCATGCCGAGCATCATGGCGGGTATCAACCAGACCACGATGATGGCGCTGTCGATGGTGGTGATCGCTTCGATGATTGGCGCCCGTGGTTTGGGCGAGGACGTGCTGGTGGGCATTCAAACGCTCAACGTCGGCAAAGGGCTGGAGGCCGGGCTGGCAATCGTGATTCTGGCGGTGGTGATCGACCGCATTACCCAGGCGTATGGCCGCCCACGGCATGAGATGAGCAAATGAACATGACCACGCCTTCCAAAATTGAAGTCAAAAACGTGTTCAAGATTTTTGGCAACCGCTCCAAAGAAGCGCTGGCCTTGATCCAGCAGCACAAAACCAAAGACCAGGTGCTGGCCCAGACCGGCTGCGTGGTGGGGGTCAATGACCTGTCGCTGAGCATCGGCACCGGCGAGATCTTCGTCATCATGGGCCTGTCGGGCTCGGGCAAATCGACCTTGGTGCGTCACTTCAACCGCCTGATCGACCCCACCAGCGGGGCAATCCTGGTGGACGGCCAGGACATCCTGCAATACGACATGGAAGCCCTGCGCCAATTTCGCCGCCACAAAATCAGCATGGTGTTCCAGAGCTTCGGTTTGTTGCCGCACAAGAGCGTGCTCGACAACGTGGCCTACGGCCTCAAAGTGCGCGGCGAAAGCAAAGCCCTGTGCGCCGAGCGCGCCTTGCACTGGATCAACACCGTGGGCCTCAAGGGCTACGAAAGTAAATACCCGCACCAATTGTCGGGCGGCATGCGCCAGCGTGTGGGGCTGGCCCGGGCCTTGGCCGCCGACACCGACATCATCTTGATGGACGAGGCGTTCAGTGCCCTCGACCCATTGATCCGCGCCGAAATGCAGGACCAGTTGCTGGAGCTGCAAAAGACCCTGCATAAAACCATCGTGTTCATCACCCATGACCTCGATGAAGCGGTGCGTATTGGCAACCGGATTGCGATTCTCAAGGACGGGCGGCTGATTCAGGTGGGCACACCCAAGGACATTCTTCATTCCCCGGCCGATGATTATGTGGACCGTTTTGTTCAACGCCGTGCCGTGGCCGTTTAGCGTTAGAAAGGTGAGCGATGAGTAACGTACAGAATGAAGCAACAGTGATCGCTGCGGTGATCATCGACAATGCCCGCCTGCGCTGGCAAGACGTGGTCGCGGTTGCCCGGCATGGCGCGCGGCTGGAGCTGTCGGCGCAGGCCTGGGCGCGCATCGACAACGCGCAGGCCATCGTGCAGCGCATTGTCCAGAGCGGCGAACGTGCCTATGGCATCAACACCGGCCTGGGCGGTTTGAGCAACGTTTCGTTGCAGCACGAGCAACTCAGCGCCCTGTCGCGCAACACCTTGCTCAGCCATGCCTGCGGCGTCGGCCCGGCGCTGAGCAATGAACAAACCCGCGCGATCATTTGCGCGGCGGTCATTCAATACAGCCAGGGCAAGTCCGGCCTGCACCGCCAGGTGGTCGAAGCGCTGCTGGCGCTGCTCAACCACCAGATCACCCCGCAAGTGCCGTCCCAGGGTTCGGTGGGCTATTTGACCCACATGGCGCACATCGGCGTCGGCCTGCTGGGCGTGGGCGATGTTAGCTACCGTGGGCAGATCGTGCCCGCGCAGCAAGCGTTGGCCGCCGAAGGCTTGAGCCCGGTGCAACTGGGCGCCAAAGACGGCCTGTGCCTGGTCAATGGCACGCCGTGCATGACCGGCCTGAGCTGCCTGGCGCTGGCCGATGCGGCGCAGGTGTTGCAGTGGGCCGATGTGACCGGCGCCATGAGTTTTGAAGCGCTGCGCGGGCAGATCGACGCCTTCGACCCTGAGATCCTCGCGCTCAAGCCCCACGCGGGCATGCAGCAGGTTGGCCGCCACTTGCGCCGCTTGCTGGCCGACAGTGAAGTCATCGCCAGCAGCAAAGGCGTGCGCACCCAGGACGCCCTGAGTTTACGCTCCATCCCGCAGGTGCATGGCGCCGCACGGGACCAGTTCAATCACTCGGTGGTGCAGATCGAGACCGAGCTCAATTCGGTCAATGACAACCCGATGGTGCTGGGCACGCCCGACGCCTACCGGGTGGTCAGCCAGGCCAACCCGCACGGGCAGTCCGTTGCGCTGGCCGCCGACGCGCTGGCCATCGCCATGGCCGAGATCGGTTCAATTGCCGAGCGCCGGCTTGACCGTCTGATCAACCCGCATGTCAGCGACCTGCCGGCGTTTTTGGTCAGCCAGCCGGGCGTTAACTCGGGAATGATGATCACCCAGTACGTCGCCGCCTCGCTGTGTGCGCAAAACCGCCAGTTGGCGCAACCCGCTGTGCTCGACAATTACGTGACCTCGGCCCTGCAGGAAGACCACTTGAGCCTGGGCACCAACGCCGCGCTCAAGCTGTTGCAAGTGCTGGAGAACGCCACCCAGGTGCTGGCCATCGAGTACTTGCTGGCTGCGCAGGCGTTTGAGTTCCATCAGCCCAAGCACTTCGGTGCCGGTACCCAAGTGGCCTGGCGGTTACTGCGTGAACACGTTGCGCCTTACGATCAAGACCGCTGGCTGGCCCCTGACATTGCCAAGAGCGCGGCGATCCTCAAAGACCCGCTAGCGTTGCAGTCACTGGCCGCTTACCTGGCGTGAGTCATCAAGGGAGTGATGCAATGAAAACGCTTTGGCAACACTGCAATGCCGCAACCATGGCCAATGGCACGTATTCGATCATCGAAGACGCTGCCATCGTGACCCGCGAGGGCTTCATTGAGTGGATCGGCCCGCGCCAGCAGGTCCCCGCCGGTGAATACGGCCACACCATCGGCCTGGACGGCGCGTGGGTCACGCCGGGGCTCATCGACTGCCACACCCACACGGTGTTTGGCGGCAACCGCAGTGGCGAGTTTGAGCAGCGCCTGCAAGGCGTGAGCTATGCCGAAATCGCCGCTGCCGGCGGCGGCATCGCCAGCACCGTGCGTGCGACCCGTGCCGCCAGCGAAGACGAGTTATTCGCCAGCGCGCGTCAGCGTTTGCTGAACTTGCTGCGCGACGGCGTGACCACGGTCGAGATCAAGTCCGGTTATGGCCTGAGCCTGGAGAGCGAGCGCAAGATCCTGCGGGTGATTCGCCGTTTGGGCCAAGAGCTGTCAGTGACGGTGCGCAGCACCTGTTTGGCAGCGCACGCCTTGCCGCCCGAGTACAAAGACCGGGCAGACGATTACATCGAGCACATTTGCACGCACATGCTCCCCGCACTGGCCGCCGAAGGGCTGGTGGACGCGGTAGATGCGTTCTGCGAGTACCTGGCGTTCTCGCCAGAGCAAGTCGAGCGGGTGTTCAAGGTGGCGCAGCAACTGGGCTTGCCGGTCAAGCTGCATGCCGAGCAACTGTCGTCGCTGCATGGGTCAAGCCTGGCGGCGCGGTATCAGGCGTTGTCGGCAGACCATCTGGAGTTCATGACCGAAGAAGACGCTGTTGCCATGGCTCAATCCGGGACCGTGGCCGTGCTGTTGCCGGGAGCGTTCTACTTTTTGCGCGAAACCCAGTTGCCACCCATGGAGGCCCTGCGCAAACACGGGGTAAAAATCGCCATCGCCAGCGACCTCAACCCCGGCACGTCGCCGGGTTTGTCGTTGCGCTTGATGCTGAACATGGCCTGCACCCTGTTTCGCATGACCCCCGAAGAGGCGCTGGCAGGCGTGACTCAGCACGCCGCCACGGCCTTGGGCCTGGGCGAGAGCCACGGCTCGCTGGAGCCCGGCAAAGTGGCCGACTTTGTCGCCTGGAACATTGATCGCCCGGCAGACCTTGCGTACTGGTTGGGTGGGGATCTGGACAAACGCGTCGTGCGCAACGGCGTCGAGCTTTAGGAGAACAGGCTGTGGATAAGGTTCTGACATTCAAACAAGGCCGCGTGCCGTTGCTGATCAGCATGCCCCACGCGGGCATAAAACTGACCCCGGCGGTGCAGGCGGGCTTGATCCCCGAAGCGCAAAGCCTGCCGGACACGGACTGGCACATCCCCAAGTTGTACGAATTTGCCGCAGAACTGGGGGCCAGCACCTTGGCGGCCGAGTATTCGCGGTTTGTGATCGACCTCAACCGCCCCGAAGACGACGCGCCGATGTACGTGGGCGCGACCACCGGGTTGTTCCCGGCCACGCTGTTTGATGGCGTGCCGCTGTTTCGCGAAGGGCAAGCGCCATCAAAGCAAGAGCGCGCGACTTACCTGGAACGCATCTGGCAGCCGTATCACCAGACCTTGCAGCAAGAGCTCAAACGCCTTAAAGACCAGTTTGGCTATGCGTTGCTGTTTGACGCGCACTCTATTCGCTCACACATCCCGCATTTGTTTGAGGGGCGCTTGCCGGATTTCAACCTGGGCACGTTCAATGGCGCCAGCTGTGCACCGCAACTTGCGGGTGATCTTGAAGCGATCTGCGCCGAACACCCGGCTTATCGCCATGTGCTCAACGGGCGCTTCAAGGGTGGCCACATCACCCGGCATTACGGCAGCCCGGCGGACAACATCCATGCCGTGCAACTGGAATTGGCCCAAAGCACCTACATGGAAGAGTTCGAACCCTTCAACTACCGCGAAGACCTGGCGGCGCCGACGCAGGGGGTGCTCAAGCAATTGCTGACGCGGATGATCGAGTGGGGCCAGGAGCGCTACGTGAAGGACTGATGGTCTGAAACCTGTGAGGTGGGAGCGGGCTTGCTCGCGATCCAGGCAACGCGGTCCGGCAGGCAGGCCGCGTTGATCCTTTCGCGAGCAAGCCCGCTCCCACAGGATTCTGTGGGGTCTTCAACAGGATTTTTATAACCCCATGCTCATTCCGCCAATCGGGTTTATGATGCCAAACGGCACTATTTCTTGATGTCCCCACCAGGGATGACCTCAACCCTCCCGCGGAGTGTGTAATGCAGACCTTGTTCCCGCAGATCAAACCCTACGCCCGGCACGATCTTGCTGTTGATGGGCCACATGTCTTGTATGTCGACGAAAGCGGTACGCCCGACGGCCTGCCGGTGGTCTTTGTGCACGGCGGGCCGGGGTCGGGGTGTGACGCCAACAGCCGCTGTTATTTCGATCCGGGCGTGTACCGCATCATTACCTTCGATCAGCGCGGCTGCGGCCGCTCGACTCCACATGCCAGCCTGGACAACAACACCACGTGGGATCTGGTCGCTGACATGGAGCGGATTCGTCTGTTTCTGGGCATCGACAAGTGGGTGCTGTTTGGCGGCTCCTGGGGCTCGACCCTGTCACTGGCCTACGCGCAAAGCCACCCGGATCGTGTGCATGGCCTGATCCTGCGCGGTATCTTTTTGGCCCGCCCGCAAGAAATTGAATGGTTCTACCAGGCCGGTGCCAGCCGTCTGTTCCCGGATTACTGGCAGGACTACATCGCGCCGATCCCGCCGGAGGAGCGCGACGACTTGCTCGGTGCCTTCCACAAGCGCCTGACAGGCAATGACCAGATCGCGCAAATGCACGCAGCCAAGGCCTGGTCGACCTGGGAGGGCCGCACCGCGACGCTGCGTCCCAACCCGCAAGTGGTTGAGCGCTTCTGCGACCCGCACCGGGCGCTGTCGATTGCCCGCATCGAATGCCACTACTTCACCAACAGCGCGTTCCTTGAGCCGGATCAACTGATCCGCGACATGCACAAAATCGCCCATCTGCCGGGCGTGATCGTGCATGGCCGCTACGACGTGATTTGCCCGCTGGACAACGCCTGGGAGCTTCACCAGAACTGGCCGGGCAGCGAACTGCAAGTGATCCGCGAAGCCGGCCACGCAGCCTCTGAGCCCGGCATTACCGATGCCTTGGTGCGGGCTGCCGAGCAAATGGCTCGCAGCCTGCTCAACTTGCAGCCGGACGAAGCATGAAGGGTCTGCTGCAACGCGTAAAAGGCGCGCGGGTAGAGGTGGGCGGGGAGATTGTCGGTTCGATTGATCAGGGTTTGCTGGTGCTGTTGGCCGTCGAACCTGACGACACCCAGGCCCATGCGGCCAAAATGCTGCACAAGCTGCTCAATTACCGGGTGTTCAGCGATGCCGAGGGCAAAATGAACCTGTCGCTGAAGGATATCGGCGGCGGTTTGCTGCTGGTGTCGCAATTTACCCTGGCCGCCGACACCAAAAGCGGCTTGCGCCCCAGCTTCTCTACTGCGGCCCCACCCGCCATGGCCGAGGCGATGTTTGAGCACGTCCTGGCCGAAGCCAAACGCCTGCATCCGATGGTCGAATCAGGCCGTTTTGGCGCCGATATGCAGGTGCATTTGGTCAATGATGGCCCTGTGACATTTCTGTTACAGATCTAAAACCTTGAAAATCTGTGTTTTCGTCAGAAAACATTAAGTTTTAGTTAGAAATACTTGGCGACAATAGATGCGTTGTAACGCGGGCTACTAGATAATCCCCGACTACCATAGAGACTAATCCGATACGTCAGGGGAATCATTCTTCCCTTTGACGGTCGGAACAGTGCTCGCCAACCCGGCATTTAGATCGCTGGCCGTTGGTTTCATCATCTGTTTTCGGCGAGGTTGCTCGTGATTGTTAGTCCATTAAATGCACCAAAAAGGTCTGCCAAGCGGTTACGCAACGCACTGGTGACGGGCTCTGCGCTCTTTTGCTTGCTCGGTGCGGGTCAACTGTGGGCCTTCAGTCTGGATGACGTAGCGGTTCAGGCTAAAGCCCTGGCCGAACAGAAATACCAAGCGCCGCGCAGCAATCTGCCAAACGAATTCCGTGACATGAAATTCGCGGACTATCAAAAGATTCAGTTCAAGCGCGAGAAATCCCAGTGGGCGGGCGACAAGACCCCGTTCAAGCTGTCCTTCTATCACCAGGGCATGCATTTCGACACGCCGGTGAAAATCAACGAAGTGACCGCCGACAAGGTTGAAGAGATCAAGTACGACCCGAGTCGTTTTGATTTCGGCGACGTCAAATTCGACCCTAAAGCCACCGAGAACCTCGGCTGGGCCGGTTTCCGCGTGTTGTACCCGATTAACAAGGCCGACAAACAAGACGAAATCATGACCATGCTGGGCGCGAGCTACTTCCGCGTGATCGGCAAAGGTCAGACTTACGGCTTGTCGGCACGTGGCATGGCGATTGATACCGCGCTGCCATCGGGCGAAGAGTTCCCGCGCTTCACCGAGTTCTGGGTTGAACGCCCAAAACCCAACGACAAACACCTGGTGATCTTCGCCTTGCTGGATTCGCCACGGGCGACCGGTGCCTACCGCTTCATCCTGCGCCCTGGCGTAGACACAGTGGTAGACGTGAAGGCGCAAATGTACCTGCGTGACAAAGTGGGCAAGCTGGGCATCGCTCCGCTGACCAGCATGTACCTGTTCGGTGCGAACCAGCCGTCCAAAGTCCTCAACTACCGCCACGAGCTGCACGACTCGTCGGGCCTGGCGATCCATGCCGGCAACGGTGAGTGGATCTGGCGTCCGCTGAACAACCCGAAACACCTGTCGGTGAGCAACTTCGCCGTTGAGAACCCGCGTGGTTTTGGTTTGCTGCAACGTGGCCGTGACTTCAGCCAGTTTGAAGACCTCGACGACCGCTACGACAAGCGTCCAAGCGCCTGGATCGAGCCACAAGGTGACTGGGGCAAGGGCTCCGTTGACCTGGTAGAAATCCCGACGGCTGACGAAACCAACGACAACATCGTTGCGTTCTGGAGCCCGGGCACTCTGCCAGAGCCAGGCAAGCCGTTTGATTACGCTTACCGCCTGCACTGGACCCTGGACGAAGCAGCACTGCACCCGGCTGACAGCGCCTGGGTTAAACAAACCATGCGTTCGACCGGTGACGTCAAGCAATCCAACCTGATCCGTCAGCCTGACGGCAGCGTGGCTTACCTGGTGGACTTCGAAGGCCCGGCGCTGGCCAAACTGCCTGCCGATGCGCCTGTGCGCAGCCAGGTGAGTGTGGGTGACAATGCCGATCTGGTTGAAAACAACCTGCGTTACAACCCGGAAACCAAAGGCTGGCGCTTGACCTTGCGCTTGAAAGTCAAAGACCCGAGCAAGTCCACGGAACTGCGTGCGGCACTGGTCCAGGACGTTGAGCAAGCCCCGGCAACCGTGGCCAAGGCTGAGAAAGTGGCAGCCAAGGTGCACGAGAAGAAAGAGCCAAAAGAAGCAAAAGCCAAGGACGCCAAGGATGCCAAGGGCACCCCGGCGCCTGCCGCCGAAGCTGCCCCTGCCACCCCAGAGCCGGTGAAGACTGAAAAAGTACTGACCGAGACCTGGAGCTATCAGTTGCCAGCCGATGAGTAATGCTCACTCTCAGCCAGTCTCGCTTGGCGAGTATCTGGCCCATCTGCCACTGAACGATGAGCAGCGCGCCGACCTGGCGAGCTGCACCTCGTTCGCCGAGTTGCATGAACGCCTGTCGGCGCGCCCGGACATCGACACCGCCGAGGCCGCCCAGGCTTCGGTGGCTTCGCGTCTGAACCTGAGCACGGCCCAAGAGCTTGAGGACGCAGAAATGCTCGCCCTCGATGCCAGTGGCCGGGTGATGCTCAAGGCCACGCCGCCGATTCGCCGTACCAAGGTGGTCCCCGAGCCATGGCGCACCAATATTCTGGTGCGTGGCTGGCGCCGCATGACCGGGCGCAGCAACCCTGCGTTGCCGAAAAAAGACGAAAATGTGCTGCCCAAGGCCCGCTGGCGTACGGTGGGTTCGATCCGCCGTTACATCCTGCTGGTGCTGATGCTGGGTCAAACCATCGTCGCGGGCTGGTACATGAAAGGCATCATGCCGTACCAGGGCTGGTCGTTTGTTGACCTGGAAGAAGTACTCCACCAGCCGTTGCTGCAAACCGCGCAACAAGTGCTGCCGTACGCCTTGCAGACCAGCATCCTGATCCTCTTCGGGATTTTGTTTTGCTGGGTGTCTGCGGGCTTCTGGACCGCCCTGATGGGCTTCCTTGAACTGCTGACCGGGCATGACAAGTACCGTATTTCCGGCGCCAGCGCTGGCGATGAGCCGATCCCTGAGCAAGCGCGTACAGCGTTGGTCATGCCGATTTGTAACGAAGACGTCACCCGTGTGTTTGCGGGCTTGCGGGCAACGTTTGAATCGGTGGCTGCCACAGGTGATCTGGACCGCTTTGACTTCTTTGTCCTGAGCGACAGTAACGACCCCGATATTTGTGTCGCAGAACAACAGGCCTGGCTGGATGTGTGCCGCGAGACAGAAGGCTTCGGGCGGATTTTCTATCGCCGTCGTCGCCGTCGTGTGAAGCGTAAAAGCGGCAACCTCGACGACTTCTGCCGTCGTTGGGGTGGCGATTACAAGTACATGGTGGTGCTCGACGCCGATAGCGTGATGAGCGGCGAATGCCTGACCAGCCTGGTGCGCTTGATGGAAGCCACACCCGACGCGGGCATTATCCAGACCGCGCCACGTGCGTCGGGCATGGACACTCTGTATGCACGCATGCAGCAGTTTGCGACGCGCGTATACGGCCCGCTGTTCACCGCCGGTTTGCACTTCTGGCAGTTGGGTGAATCCCACTACTGGGGCCACAACGCGATCATCCGCATGAAGCCGTTTATCGAGCACTGCGCCCTGGCGCCGTTGCCGGGCAAGGGCGCGTTTGCGGGGGCGATTCTGTCCCACGACTTCGTTGAAGCCGCGCTGATGCGTCGTGCCGGTTGGGGCGTGTGGATCGCTTACGACTTGCCGGGCAGCTACGAAGAACTGCCGCCTAACTTGCTGGACGAACTCAAGCGTGACCGCCGCTGGTGCCACGGTAACTTGATGAACTTCCGCCTGTTCCTGGTCAAAGGCATGCACCCGGTGCACCGTGCGGTGTTCCTGACCGGTGTGATGTCCTACTTGTCGGCCCCGTTGTGGTTTTTCTTCCTGCTGCTGTCGACGGCCTTGCTGGCGGTCAACACGCTGATGGAACCGCAGTACTTCATGGAGCCGCGTCAGCTGTATCCGTTGTGGCCACAATGGCACCCGGAAAAGGCAGTCGCGCTGTTTTCGACCACCATCGTGCTGCTGTTCCTGCCCAAACTACTGAGCATCATCCTGATCTGGGCCAAGGGCGCCAAAGAGTTCGGCGGCAAGTTCAAGGTCACCGTGTCGATGCTGCTCGAAATGCTCTTTTCGATGCTGCTGGCGCCGGTGCGCATGATCTTCCACACCCGTTTCGTTCTGGCTGCCTTCCTGGGCTGGGCCGCGACCTGGAACTCGCCACAACGTGACGACGATTCCACGCCGTGGAGCGAAGCGGTACGCCGTCATGGTCCGCAAACCTTGTTGGGTGCTGCGTGGGCCTGCCTGGTGCTGTGGTTGAACCCGAGCTTCCTGTGGTGGCTGGTGCCGATTGTGGGTTCGCTGATGCTGTCGATTCCGGTGTCGGTGCTTTCCAGCCGGGTGAAGCCGGGCCTCAAGTCGCGTGACGAAAAGCTGTTCCTGATCCCTGAGGAATACGCACCGCCCCGTGAGTTGTCGGCGACCGAGGAGTACACCCACGAGAACCGCTACCACGCGCTTCACGATGGCTTTGTACGTGCCGTGGTGGACCCGCAGCAAAATGCCCTGGCGTGCGCCTTGGCGACCTCGCGTCACCGTGAAGCCGAGCCGATCGAATGGCTGCGCGCCGAGCGCGTGCGTCATGCGATCAAGGTCGGCCCGAGCGGTCTGAACAACAACGAGCGTATGGCGTTGTTGAGCGACCCGGTGGCGTTGGCCCGTCTGCACGCGTTGGTGTGGACCGACGGTCACGAGGACTGGCTCAAAGCCTGGCGTGATTCGGTGGCCGCCGATAACCACGCACCGTTGCTGGCGTTGCAGCCAGCGGCGTGATCCAAATCTCGCTCGCACCTCTACAGGGGGCGAGCGAGAAACGGTTTTTCGTAGCAGTTGCCGAAGGCTACGTCCGGCGGCAAAGCCGTCGTAAAACCCTACACTGCGCAGAACCTGACAAACCCCGCACTTAGCTTTTACGATCGCTTCGCAATCGAACGCAGCCTCGCAAAGCTCGGCAGCTGCTACGAATTGAGCCTCAGCATTCCCCCGCCTGTCGTGCTTTTAACGCGCAAAACTCGTCTCAAAACCTTCTGTGAGTTAGCATCCGTCCCCGAATGGGTGAGTGCCCGGCTTTGTTGGCTTTATCAAGCAAACCCGCCGCAGGCCAACACCTTTATTGAGTCGGTTGAGGGGAGGTTGATGATGAAGAAGTTTCTGACGAAACTGCTGTGCGGCGCCACTGCATTACTGGCAGTCAGCGCAGCCCATGCAGGCGCCATTGACGACGCGGTCAAACGCGGCACGTTGAAAGTCGGTATGGATCCAACGTACATGCCGTTTGAAATGACCAACAAGCGCGGTCAGATCATTGGTTTTGAAGTTGACCTGCTCAAAGCCATGGCCAAGTCCATGGGCGTCAAGCTGGAACTGGTGTCCACGGCCTACGACGGTATCATCCCGGCCCTCATGACCAACAAGTTCGACATGATCGGCAGCGGCATGACCCTGACCCAAGAGCGCAACCTGCGCCTGAACTTCAGCGAACCCTTCATTGTTGTGGGCCAAACCCTGCTGATCCGCAAGGAACTGGCAGACAAGGTCAAGTCCTACAAAGACCTCAACGATCCACAGTACCGCCTGACCTCCAAAATCGGCACCACGGGTGAAATCGTCGCGCGCAAGCTGATGTCCAAAGCCCAGTACCACGGCTACGACAACGAGCCAGAAGCGGTGCTGGATGTGGTTAACGGCAAGGCAGACGCGTTTATCTATGACGCGCCTTACAACGTTGTAGCGGTCAACAAGTTCGGCAACGGCAAGCTGGAGTTCCTCGACAAGCCGTTCACCTACGAGCCGTTGGCGTTTGGTTTGAAGAAAGGCGACTACGACAGCATCAACTACATCAATAACTTCCTGCACCAGATCCACGAAGACGGCACCTACGATCGCATCCATGACAAGTGGTTCAAAGACACCGCCTGGCTCAAAGACATGGAATAAGGCTGTTAAACCATTCGTGAACTTGCTCGCGCCTGCACACCACCTGTAGGAGCGGGCTTGCTCGCGATGGCGGCCTCCCTAGCGACACAAAACGTGGAACCTGAAAGTGATCAAACAAAAGAAAGCCCAGTGGCCCTGGCACGTCTTGACCGTGCTAATCCTCATCGGTCTGGCGGGGGCGCTGTATTACGCCACCTCGCTGATGTCCTACGAGTGGCGCTGGAACCGAGTCCCGCAGTACTTCGCCTATCAGGCCGAAGAAGCTCAGCGGGCCGCTGAAACCTCCACCGTGATCGAAGTGATACACAACGGCGGCAAAGCCGAAGTCGTGCTGCGCGGCGACGATGGCGCTGAACAGCGTCTGACCGTTGCTGACAACAGCCTGCAACTGGCTGAAGGCGACGATGTCGCTGAAGGCGATGTGATCGGTGTGAACCGACATTGGGCTGCCGGGCCGCTGCTGCTGGGCCTGTGGACCACCGTTTGGCTGTCGCTGGTGTCTGGCGTGCTGGGTTTGCTGATCGGGCTGGCCACGGGCCTGTGCCGGCTGTCAAACAACCCGACCCTGCGTGACTTGTCGACGTTGTACGTCGAGCTGGTGCGCGGTACGCCGTTGCTGGTGCAGATTTTTATCTTCTACTTCTTTATTGGCACCGTACTGAACCTGTCCCGCGAATTTGCCGGCATTGCCGCGCTGTCGCTGTTCACAGGCGCGTACGTGGCCGAAATCATCCGCGCGGGCGTCCAGTCCATCGCCCGTGGGCAAAACGAAGCGGCACGCTCGCTGGGCCTCAACGCCAGCCAGTCGATGCGCTACGTGGTCCTGCCGCAAGCGTTCAAACGGGTGCTGCCACCGCTGGCCGGGCAATTTATCAGCCTGGTCAAAGACACCTCGCTGGTGTCGGTGATTGCGATTACCGAGCTGCTCAAAAGTGGTCGTGAAGTCATTACCACCTCGTTCTCGCCGTTCGAAATCCTGTTCTGCGTGGCGGGCCTGTACTTGTTGATCAACCTGCCGCTGTCGCACTTCGCCAGCCGGCTTGAGCGGAGGCTCGCGCAAAGTGATTGAAGTTCGCGAACTGGTAAAAGTCTTCGACACCCGCGGGCACATCGTACGCGCGGTCGACAACGTCACTACCAAGGTCGACAAGGGCGAAGTGCTGGTGGTGATCGGCCCGTCCGGCTCCGGCAAATCGACCTTTCTGCGCTGCCTCAATGGCCTGGAAGAGTTCGACTCGGGCTCCGTCAGCATTGATGGCGTTGATTTGGCCGACCCGAAAACCGACGTCAACGCCTACCGGCGTGAAGTCGGCATGGTGTTCCAGCATTTCAACCTGTTCCCGCACATGACCGTGCTCGAAAACCTCTGCCTGGCGCAGAAAGTCGTGCGCAAGCGCGGCAAGGCCGAGCGTGAAGCCAAGGCCCGTGCGCTGCTGGAGAAAGTCGGGATCGGGCAGAAGGCCAACGAGTTCCCGTCGCGCCTGTCAGGCGGCCAGCAACAGCGTGTGGCCATTGCCCGTGCGCTGGCGATGGAACCCAAGGTCATGTTGTTTGACGAGCCCACCTCGGCACTCGATCCGGAGATGGTCGGCGAAGTGCTCGACGTGATGAAGACCCTGGCCCTGGAAGGCATGACCATGGTCTGCGTGACCCACGAAATGGGCTTTGCCCGTGAAGTGGCGAACCGCGTGCTGTTCTTCGATCACGGCAAACTGCTGGAAGACTCCGCCCCGGAAGACTTCTTCAACTCGCCAAAAGACCTGCGCGCCCAAGCGTTTTTGCGCCAAGTTCTGTAACACCCAAAACCCGTAGGAGCGAGCTTGCCTCGCGATCTTTTAACCCATCAAAAGATCGCGAGACAAGCTCGCTCCTACCGGTTCAGACCTTAAATCGCCCCACCAACGTCTGCAGATGCGTGCCCAAACGCGCCAGCTCAATGCTCGACGCGGCGGTTTCTTCGCTGGCGGCGGCCGTTTGATCCGACACATCACGCACATTCAGCACGCTGCGGTTGATCTCTTCCGCCACGGTACTCTGCTGCTCGGCGGCAGCCGCAATTTGCTGGTTCATGCCCTGAATGGCCGACACGGTACGGGTGATGTTGCCCAGCGACTGGCCTGCACTGCGGGTCAGTTCGACGCTGCTGTCGGTGAGGGTGCGGCTGCTGTCCAGGCGACTTGAGACCTGCTGTGTGCTGCTTTGCAGGCCGGCAATCAGTTCTTCGATTTCCTCGGTTGATTGCTGCGTGCGTTGCGCCAGGCTGCGCACCTCGTCGGCCACCACCGCAAAACCGCGCCCGGCTTCACCGGCCCGTGCCGCCTCAATGGCCGCGTTCAGGGCCAGCAGGTTGGTTTGCTGGGCCACCGACTTGATCACGTCCAGCACGCTGCCGATCTTGTCGCTTTCGCGCTTGAGGTGATCCATGGCCTCGGTGGAGTGCGCAACCTCTACGGCGAGCTTCTCGATCTGCGCGATGGCTTGTGCAACCACCGTGTCGCCTTCGTGGGCCTGCTGGTCGGCAGCACCGGCGGCTTCGCTGGCTTCTTCGGCATTACGGGCCACTTCTTGCACCGTCGCGGCCATTTCGTTCATGGCGGTGGCCACCTGATCGGTCTCGACTTTCTGGCTGTTAACCCCGGCGCTGGTTTGCTCGGTGACGGCAGACAGCTCTTCCGCGGCGCTGGCAATCTGGGTGACGCCATCGCGAATCCCGCCAATCAGCTCACGCAGGCCTTCGGTCATGTTCTGAATAGACTTCTGCAACTGCCCCAGCTCATCGCGGCGCTCAGTTTTAGAGTCATGGGACAGGTCACCGGCGGCGATGTACTCAACGGACTTGAGCGTGCGTTGTAGTGGCACCACGATCTGACGGGTGATGATCCAGGCCGCAATGATCCCGATCACCAGCGCCAGCGCGGCACAACTGACCAGCAGCGTTCTGGCCTGCTGGCTGTCTCTGTCACGCTTGGCGGTTTGCAGTGCCGAGAGCTTTTGGCTCAGGTCGATCAGGTTATTGCCTTGCAGGTGCATGCGCTCCAGCGCCTGATCGGTATTTTTACCTTGCGCCAGGTCATCGAAGGCCCGTTTGTACTCGGCGGCGGCACTGATCTGCTGATCGACCAGCGCCAGGTCTTCAGGCATGGTCAGCTGTTTACGCGACGAAACCAGAATAGTGTCCAGCTCGCGCAAGCGCTCATCCACCTGGTGCTGGGCATCGGCCTGGTGAGTGAGTTGATAATCGAGCCGCGCAATGCGCAGGTCTTTGGTCAGTCCGATGATCCTGGAGATGCTGGCCAGTTTGTCGCCCCGTTCAATCACCGACGCCAGGCCATTCCAGCCGGCGGCGGCGATCAACACGGTCAGAACCAGCACCAGGCCGAAACCCAGGCTGAGTTTACGATTGACGCTCATATTGCCGAGTAGGTGGGCTAATCGACGGTACATGGTGCTGCTCCTTTAAGGACCTGGATCGAGAGACGCAAAGTTGTCCGTTGCTTTGCGGTGCTCGTGACTTCACAGCGCATCGGCGTCCCGGCAGATAACTGTAGAACGGCTGTCGAATATGTGATCCAGGTCGCAAGAAGTGGCTTATTGCCATATAGGGAGCGAGGCCGCTCGCTAGCCTCGTAGTCGCTGACGAGGAACGAGGCTGCGAAACGGCCGTAGAGATTAGTGGGCTTAGAACAACCGGGCGAGGAGGGCGGTGACGGCGGTTTCGACCCGCAGGATGCGGGCGCCGAGTTGTACCGGTTGCAGTCCGGCGTTGACCAGCAGGTCGATCTCGTAAGGGATCCAGCCACCTTCCGGTCCGATGGCCAGGGTGACGGCTTCGTTCAGGCCGCGTGGGCAGTCGGGGTAGTTGCCGGGGTGGCCGATCAGGCCCAAGGTGCCGTCGGCCATGGCCGGCAGGCGGTCTTCGACAAACGGTTTGAAGCGTTTTTCGATGATGACTTCAGGCAGCACGCTGTCGCGGGACTGCTCAAGGCCCAGGATCAATTGCTCGCGTATGGCCTCGGGCTCCAGAAACGGGGTTTGCCAGAAGCTCTTTTCAACCCGGTAACTGTTGACCAGCACGACCTTGGGCACGCCCATGGACGCCACCGTCTGGAGTACCCGGCGCAACATTTTCGGCCGGGGCAGGGCCAGCAGCAGGGTCAGCGGGAGCTTTGGCGGCGGGGGCTGGTCGAGACTGAGGATCACCAGCTCTGCCTCTTTGGCTTCAAGGCGCACCAGTTCGGCGCTGCCCATCAAACCGCCAATACGGCCCACGCGCAGGGTGTCGCCCACCGCTGCACGGTGCACGTCCTGCATGTGGGTCAGGCGCCGGTCGCGCAGGATCACGCGGTCGGCGGCAATGAAGTCAGCCTCTTCGAGGAGCAGCAGGTTCACGGCTGCGGTGCTGGCGGTTGGGCGTTGCTGTCGCTGTCAGCCGGTTCTTCTTCGTCGCCGCGCTTGTTTTTGCTGATCAGGCTGCCAAACAGAATGCCGATCTCAAACAGCATCCACATCGGCACGGCCAGCAGCGTCTGCGAAAAGATGTCCGGCGGGGTCAGGATCATGCCGACCACGAAGCAGCCGATGATCACGTACGGGCGGATCTTGCGCAGGTATTTGACGTCGACGATGCCGATCCAGACCAGCAGCACCACGGCCACCGGAATTTCAAAGGCCACGCCAAAGGCAAAAAACAGGGTCATGACGAAATCAAGGTAGCTGCTGATGTCGGTCATCATGGCGACGCCTTCCGGGGTCGCGGCGGCGAAGAACTTGAACACCAGCGGGAAGACCAGGAAGTAGGCAAACGCCATACCGGCATAGAACAAAAAGATACTGGAGATCAGCAGCGGCACGGCAATGCGTTTTTCATGCTTGTACAGGCCCGGCGCAATGAAGCCCCAGATCTGGTGCAGGATCACCGGAATGGCAATAAACAGCGAGACCATCATGGTCAGCTTGAGCGGCGTGAGGAACGGCGAGGCCACGTCGGTGGCGATCATCGTGGCGCCCACCGGCAGGTATTCACGCAGCGGCGTAGAGACCAGGGTGTAGATCTGCTGCGTAAAGGCAAACAAGGCGATAAAGATCAGAAAGACCGCCGCAATACAGCGCAACAAACGGGTACGCAGCTCGGTCAGGTGCGAGACCAGCGGCATTGGCTGGTCGTGTTCGGGCTGCTCGTTTTTGGAGGAGTCGCTCATGCGCTTAGGGGGCTCGCGGTGGCAGGGTTGGGTCGTGTGGCGCAGGCGCGTGAGGCGCTGGCCCGGCCTCGGTCTCGCTCAGGCTGGTCGGTGC